>DAIUCM010000024.1:0-35631 GCA_036846145.1 Bacteroidota bacterium | reverse complement strand
ATTCAACAGACTGCCGGGGGCCGGGCGGGGGTGGTAGTGGTGGCGTGGTGTGGATAAAACAATCTGCCAAACCGACGCAATTGCAGGTAACAGTAACCGGTGGCGCTGCAGGTATTATAGATAATTCATCATCATCATCTTGTAACAATACTACTTATGGCGCAGCCAAAGGGAATGATGGTATTTTGCTTACCGGCGCAAAAAATATTCCAGCTTCCAATACAGCTTCTTCCCGTATAAAAGGAAATATCGTTAAACCAATAACTACTGTTTGCTCCGGAGATTCTCTCACGCTTTCTGCAACAGGCGGTACAAAATATGTCTGGTCGCCAGGCAGTTTAATGAAAGATTCCACCAAGGCAACCATAAAAGCCAGGTTGAGCGCATCAACCAAATTCACTGTAAAAATATACAATGCGGCAGGCTGCTTTAAAACAGATACCGTAACAGTTGCGCCAAGGCCTTCGCCGGCCTTACCTGCGGTTGCCTTGCAATGTGTAAGCGTGGAAGATAACAATACGATAAAATTAACATGGCAAAGCAATTTTAAAGGCAGCGACAGTGCGTATTTTGGCAGGTACACCATTTACCGTAAAAAAGTGTGGGAAAGCACAATGAGTGTATATGCTACGGTAGATAATATCCACACCGATAATTACACCGATACCAAGGCAAACCGAAACGATACCGGCATTTATGTGTACCAGATCCGTTCCACCAGCTCCTGTGGGCGCAATGGCGGCGCCAGTTTGGAAATTGCAGCTTTACAGCTGAAATATTCCCGCATAACGGACAGGGAAGTACGGTTTACCTGGAACAAGCCATTTGTAACTTATACCGGCAGGTATGTACTGGAAGCAGATGCCGGTAGCGGGTACAAAGAAATTGTTACTACCAATGCCAATAGTTATAATTTTGGCAGCTGCAATACAGTAGCACGCTTCCGGATTGCTATAAAAGATACAAGCAAAAAATGTACGACATACTCTACAGTTACTAATCAGCTAAAGGTACAGGATATTAGCAGGCCTAAAAAAGCGCTAATCAAGTATGTATCAGTTTTTACTACATATAATTATGCATATGTGCATATTGAAAAAAATGATTCATTAGACGCTAAAACTTATTTACTATACAGAGCTATAAGTGGCGGCAATTTTAGCTTGCTTACAACAATTAAAGCAACAGATGTTGGAATTAATTATGCATTTCTGGATTCTAACAATATAGATGCATCAAAAAATTCATACTGCTATAAACTTTTGGTGGTAGATAGTTGCGGCAATGCCAGTGATACATCCGTAACACATTGTACGATTAATCTAAATGCTAAATCAGGTAATTTACGTACACATCTTTCCTGGAATATTTATAAAGGAATTACTTCTATAAAAAGCCAGGATATTTATAGATGGAAAAGCGGCAACACCTGGACACGAATTGCTTCTTTATCCGACACCCAATCGAGCTTTACAGATTCTGTTGGTATAGAGTGTAATAAGAATTATCATTATAATATAAGAGTTTTAGGTACCAATGGAAGCTATTCAGTTTTCCCCCTTTCAGATAGTGTAACGGTTAAATCTTACGATAGTATTCCACCTAAAAAAGTGCCTTTGCTGGGTATTTCTGTGGCATCATCAAACAGCATAAAAATAGATTTTAACCGTACAGGCGATATTGATGTAAATTATTACAGGATATATTATTCCAGCAACGGCGGCGCATTTTCTTTATTGACTTCCATTCCCGGCCAGGGGCCAACCAGTGCAAGCTACGAGCATAAATTAATAGATCCTTTAAAAGATACTTTTTGCTATTATATTGTAGCCGAAGACACCTGCAGCGGCCTTACAAGCACTTCAAACACACATTGTGCCATGGAGCTGAAGGCAAAAGGAGGCATTTTCAGCGCCGACCTTATATGGAGCCCGTACAGTGGATTTGAGGTGCATAAGTATTATATAGAGCAGCAGGATAAAAGCGGCAACTGGAAAGTAATAGATTCAACCACCAGCACAAAATATACACATAATGGCGTAGGCTGCGAAAAATGGTTCTACTACAGGGTTTCCGCGAAAGAAAAAGGCGGTAATAAGTTCACGACAGTGTCCGATACAGCAGCGGCATATCCGTTCGATACAATTGCTCCAGCTGAAGTAAATATGCTTTATGCATCGGTAATAGATAAAAATACTATTGAAATTGCCTTTGCAAAATCTGCAGATAAAGATGTTGAGAAGTATAATATTTATGTGAGCGAAAATGGCGGTGCTTACACACAATTTGCAACTATAACAAAGCCTTCTAATAACAAGATCATTTACAGCCACAACAGCTCAGCTATAAATACCGAGAGCAATATTTATTGTTACCAGGTTTATGCTATCGACTCGTGTAAGGCTAATACATCATTAACTTCGGAAACACACTGTACAGTAAAACTGCAGGCTACGGCAGGCAATAATAAGGCAGATTTAAAGTGGAGCAGGTATAAAGGCTTCAACGGAGTTAGCTCATATATAGTGCAGCGGAAAAATGCTTCGGGCTGGACGAATGTGGCTTCTGTAACCGATACATTCTTTACCGATGCGCCTTTAACTTGTAACATTGAGCAAACTTACAGAATTATTACTGAGGAAGCTGCCGGTGATAAGCAGGCATCGAACTCAAATACAATAAAAGTTACGCCTTTCGATAATATCAAGCCAAACGCACCGTCCATCATAAGCATTACGGTAAACAATAGCCGCCCATATATACATTGGGAAAAAAGTACTTCGAATGATGTGCGCAACTACGAAATTTACAGGAAGAACAGCGCAAACGTTTTTGTAAGTGTTGCAACAGTTGGTAATGTGGATACTTTTACAGATACCGGTGCTGATGCTACGCTGGCAGCTTATTGTTACAAAGTGCTGGCTATTGATAGCTGTGCCAAAAATAAAAGCGACCTTTCACCGGAGCATTGCGATGTGTACCTGCAAACACAGGTAAAAGGATGCGAAAAAGCAATTTACTTAAACTGGACGAATTACAGCGGCTGGGCTGGCATTGATAAAATTGAGGTTTACAGAAGTGTTGATGGCGGTGCTGAAACCTTGCTAAATACGCTTACAGCTTCTGCCACAACTTATAAGGACAGCCTGCTGGATTACCACAAGCAATATTGTTACAGGATAAAAACCTATGAGAATGGGCTTAATGAAGCTGTAAGCTGGAGCAACCGGAATTGTAACCGTACATTCTTTGTAGATACAGCAACTATATACACCGTTTCAAAAACAGTAACTTCGGCAACTACAGGTAAAATTGTTGTGAAATGGCGCAGTGAAACCGGCCGTAGGTATTTCTCGCATTACAGACTGTATTATGCCAATTCATCACCGGGTACTTTCAGCCTTGTAGCCGATAATATACCGGTAAGTAAGGATAGTTTTGAACACACAGGGCTTAATACGAGGGAAGGCGAGCACTATTATTATCTTGTTACGGTAGATAGCTGCGGTACTGAGTCTGATGTTTCAGCCATCCATAAACCGGTAGATATTCATGTGGAGATCGGCCAGCTGATTCACGATATTTTCTGGACCAAATACGAAGGTTTTGCTGTACAGAATTATTACATACAGCGCTTAAACGGCGGTGTTTTCCAGACTATTGATACTGTTCCTGCAACCGATACTTACAACAGGCAATTCCCGGCGCCATGTAATTTTAATATCTTCTACAGAATTGCGGCGGTAGATAAAGAAGGCAGAGAAGCATATTCCGATACCATGGGACGCACTGCTATTGATACCGTTTTTGCAAATGCTGCGCGACTGCATAATCTTACCGTTACAAGCGGCAGCTCAACTAATTTTACTTTCCGCGGCTCCGATTCGTTAGATGTGTATGCTTATACCATACAGCGCAGCCAGGATGGAAGCTGGGGAACAGCAGGCCAGGTATTATATTCAACTCCGGGCGATACACATACTTTTGCTGATAAAATAAATACCCAGGAAAAGCAGCTTTGTTACACCATTATAACTTTGGATAGCTGCTTAAATGCTACCATGAGTGCCGATACATTCTGCGCGGTGCAGCTGAAAGGGCAGGAGCTTAATCTTGCCAATTTGCTTGCATGGCACGGCTTTAGAGGGTATGAAATTGATAAATACAACATTCTGAAACACAATGGCACAGGCTGGGATACTTTATCAACTTATACAAACGGCGATACTACTTACCGCCACGATCCGCTTTCATGCAACGTTCCTGAGATCTACAAAATTGCAGCAAACGAAAAAGGCGGCAGCAGAATTACGCTTTCCGATACAATAAGGCTTGTGCCATTTGATACAGTTAAGCCAGCCCAGCCACTCATATTTTACAGTACAGTTGTAGATGGCAGCAATATTTATCTGGCATGGGAAAAGAGCGAGCCGGATGTGAAAAAGTATGAAATTTCTATAAGAACAGAAAACAGCGCATTCAGGATTTATGATACCTTGGAAAATGTGCTGAACCATACAATCACCGGCCTCAATACAATGGATTCTGCATATAGTTTCCGCATCAGGGCAATTGACAGCTGCCAGGAAAATACCAGTATCCACAGTGTTGTTCATAGTACCATACAGCTAAGAGGCGAACCGCAGAACCTGGCAAATGCGCTAAACTGGTCGGCGTACAAAGGCTTCAATATAAGTAAATATTATGTTTACATATATAATAATGGCTGGAAATTGCTCGATTCTACCAATGCAGCTACACAAAAATATGTACATGCGCCGCTTGCCTGTAATGTTCCGCAATGGTACAGGATTATGGGCCTGAGCGCTGATGATACAAAAACCATTACCTGGTCAGATTCATTGCAGCTGATTCCTTTCGATACCATTGCGCCTGTAGCGCCAATTATGCATTTTGCAACCGTAGAAGCTGACAGAAGCATACGGGTAAGCTGGAGCTGGGATACAAACAGCGATGTGAAGTACTTTGAGGTTTGGAGAAGCACCAATGGCGGCGCGTTCTTTAACCAGTCAACTGTGGTTTATGACAGTGTTTATATTGATAAAGCTGTAAGTCCGCAGAGCACAAACTACCGTTATTATGTAATAGCCATAGATTCATGTAACACAAGCAACAGGTCAAAACAATCGGCAACGCACAAAATCATTAATCTTAAACTGGCTACCGGCGCCTGCCTGCCGGAGATAAGATTAAGCTGGACGAGCTATGTGGATCTGGTGCAGAGTGTTGATGGGTATGATATTTATCGCATGGCAAATACCGAAAGCAGTTATACCAAAATTGCCACTGTTGGCGCTTCAGCAACCAGCTATACCGACGCGGCAGTTAACCTTGGTGTAAATTATTTCTATAAGATCCGTGCGTTCGATAATGAAAGTGGTTACGAAAGCTTTAGCGATACTTCCGGCCTGCAGCCGTTCCAGTTCCCGGTTCCGCAGCCATCTAAAATGCAGAATGCAACTGTGCGAAGAACCGGAACAACCAATGGCGCCATATATGTAGCGTGGGAAAAATACTTTGTGCCGGGCGATACTTTTGCGCGCGGTTATAATTTATATCATCGTGTAAATAACGGCACTTACACATTGCTTCAGCGAGTAAACGATCTTGATGTAACTTCATATATACATTTCGGAATAAATACTTCAGATGATTTGCATGAGTATTTTGTGAAAGTATTTAACCTCTGCGATATTGAAGGCGATTCCAACAGTATTTTCCGCCCGGTTAACCTACACGTTGAAAACCTGAACCTGGAAGCTCGCCTCAGCTGGCATCCGTTTAATGGCAATGCAGTTGGCAGGTATGAGCTTTACCGCGCAAGGAACAATGCAACACCAAGGTTAATACGTACCTTTACAACCGATACTGCCTATATCGATACGGATTTGCTTTGTGATAATGATTATACCTACTCATTACGTACTTACTTAAGCAATGGAAAAATATCGGATGCTGATACCGTTCGTATAAAAGCGTTCGATAAAATACCGCCTGCAAGGCCGGATTTGTATTATGTTTCGGTGGACAGCACGCACGCTACAGCAGGTAAAATAAGCATGATGTGGAAAGGCAATAACGAGCCAAACCGTGCAGGATACAGAATTTACCGAGGTGTAAACGGCGGCCCAATGAAGCTGCATATGCTTTACCTGAATACTACGCCAGGCGATATTTTCTGGGAAGATGCCAATATTAACACCAGGGATAATTTTTATAGTTACGCCATTTCTGCGGTAGATTCATGCCAGGGAAATGAAAGCATGCCAAGCGATACGCACCAGACGGTTTTCCTTAAAACTACCGCCAAGAGCCAGTATATGCAGCTGAACTGGCATGCTTACAATGGCTTTAACGCGTATAAATTTACAGTGGAAAAGAAAGAGCCTAATAAGCCGTGGAGAGTACTGGATACGCTGGATGCAACAGAAACATCGTACGTAGATTCGAATGTATATTGCCATGTTTTCTATAACTATCGCATTCGTTCGGTTGAAAATCCGGGTGTTTGGATTAGCCTTTCGAACCAGAGCGGCGATACTGCATTTGAATCGGTATTGCCAGATGCGCCGGTAATTACCCGCGCTACTGTAGTAATTACAGATAGCTTGATTGGAAGAAACCTGCTTGAATGGAGCGCTTCTGCCTCTAAAGATGCCAAACATTATACAGTTTACCGCAGCGATGATGGCATAAACTGGATTCCGCTGGTACAGAATTATACCTTCCTTACCTATGTGGATGTTAATGCATCAACCAATAAGAAACCTTATTATTACCGCCTTACAACTACCGACAGCTGCGATAATGTAAGCGATATCTATTCCGAGCCTCATAAAACAATTCATTTAGATGCTAAACCAGGCAACTCTGAAAATTTACTGAACTGGAGCGCTTACGAAGGCTTTAATGTGCAGGAATATCACATATACAGAGATGGCATAAAACACTTCAGTGTGCCTGGTACGCAAACACAGCTGGCCGATACAACAGTGATCTGTACCAAAAAGTATGGCTATTTTGTAGTTGCGGTTTCTGCAAATGATAATATGATCATGTCAACATCTAATATTGATAGTTCACAGTCATACGATACCAAAGCGCCAAGGCCATTATACCTGAAAACGGTAACTGTTTCAATGCCGAATAAGGAAGTAACGCTGGAGTGGGAATCATCTAATAATTTCGATACGCGCATGTATTATATTTACAAACGTTCAGGAATTGATGGTAAAATAAGCCTGATTGACAGTACCACAGCATTAACATATACCGAAAAGCAGGATTCCATAACAGTTAGCGATTGCTATTTTGTACATGCAGTTGATTATTGCAACAACATAAGTGAGCGCAGTAACCGCGGATGTTTGATGATCCTGGATGGCCGCAGCTATACAGATTTCCATACATTGAGCTGGAACCCGTATGAAGTTTGGAGAGATGGTGTGAAGAATTACAGGATCTATAAAAAAGAAGAAAACCTGAACTGGACGGAGATTGGATTTACCGGAAATACCTCCTATACCGATAACTTTATAAATGATACTGTTGCGCAGCATTGTTACCAGGTAGAAGCGGTTGAGAATGAAGGCTCGCACAATGCTGTTTCGCTTTCAACAACCATTTGCCTGTACCAGAATCCGGTAGTATTTATACCAAATGCTTTCTCGCCGGGAATGAGCGAAGGAACCAACGATTTCTTCGGCCCGAAAGGAATAAACATGCGCAATTACAAGATGCAGATATTTAACCGCTGGGGACAATTGATTTATGAAACACTCGATGGCAAGCCCTGGGATGGCAGGGTTTATGGCGATCTGGCGCCGGAAGGTGTTTATTTATACATGATCACTGTAGATTCGTATAATTCTAACGGAGATAAACGAATGAAAGGAACGCTGACCATCATCAGGTAATTCACTATCCGTTTACAATAGAAAGAGGCTTCCTGGATAAAAGGAAGCCTTTTTTTATTATCTTAACCAGGGAATTATTTATTTCTCAGCAATTCCTCTATTTTACTTCGAAGCATACTTAGTGTAAAAGTATATTCCTTTATTTCATTCTTCTTATAAGCTAAAATATCGTAGTCGGTTTCAGAGTAATTTATGGTGATCTGGAAGCCGACAACTGTGCGGTTGCTTGTTACAGTAGTGTTTGCTGTAAGCTTTTTTGGAGGATTAATACCGGTTGTAACATTGTTATTATCATCTATATGCACACGTAATTTCATTATAAGCCAGTTTGCTTAAATAACAAATATTGCTTAGGGTAAAGTTCGGTTTGCCTGCGCCTTCCATATATGCCTGGTACAAAAAATGGTTTGCTAATAGCTTGATTCTATTTCTTTAGCCGATACTCCAGCAAATGGGTTAGTAATTTATTTATTTGTGGATATAAATAAGCAAACACAATATTTTCCAGGTTAGTAAATAAAAGCTTAAACAAAGCAAGTATTACTGGATTAGTAACGAAATTTGTAACCCCGACAAATTAATTATACATGCAACCCATCAGCGAGTTAAAGCAGTTTTTAGAAACACCGCGTAAAGTATTCATCACCACGCATGCCAAGCCCGATGGCGATGCTTTAGGCTCATCGCTTGCCATGTACCATTACCTGATTAAAAAAGGTCATTCGCCGGTAGTAGTTAGCCCAACCGACTATGGCATTTACCTGCACTGGATGCCCGGCAACCCTGCTGTGGAAATATTTACCGAGGAGCGTGCGAAAGCTGCAAAACATATTGAAGAGGCCGAGCTTATTTTTTGCCTTGATTTCAGCCAGCAGCACCGTGTTGATGGCATGACTGAAACTTTGCGGAAAGCCACAGCGCCGAAAGTTATGATTGATCATCACCTGGAGCCTGAAGGCTTTGATACTTACCGTTTATGGAACCCGGATGCCTGTGCCACCGCTGAGCTTGTTTACCGATTTATAGAAGAAATGGGCGATAGTGACCTTATTGATAAAAATATAGCAACCTGCATTTATACAGGCATTGTAACCGATTCTGGCTCTTTTCGTTACGCAAATGTTACTGCGGGCGTGCATGCTATTGTAGCGCATTTGCTGGAAGCAGGCGTGGAACACTGGCAGGTTCACCGTAAACTGTTCGATACATTTTCAGAAGACCGTATGCGCTTTTTTGGTCATTGCATTAAAGAGAAGCTCGAAATGCTGAGCGAGTTCCGCACAGCTTTTATCTTTGTAAGTAAAGATGAGCTGAAACAGTTTAACATTACTACGGGCGATACCGAGGGTTTGGTAAATTATCCTTTAAGTATAGATGAAGTTATTTTTGCTGCCCTGATTGTTGAGCGCGAAG
This sequence comes from Bacteroidota bacterium, assembly GCA_036846145.1. Lineage (GTDB taxonomy): Bacteria > Bacteroidota > Bacteroidia > CAILMK01 > CAILMK01 > DAIUCM01. The sequence continues at coordinate 26,281 of DAIUCM010000024.1, read as the reverse complement.
GCATAATTAAATTGTCCTTAAGATCCAAAGGTTCTTTCCCTGCAAATGAATTTGCGGATAAATACTTTACCGGCGGTGGGCATCTGAACGCTGCAGGCGGTAGTTATAAAGGCACGCTGCAGCAAACTATAGATGTGTTTAAGGCCGGGCTGGAAGAATATAAAACCTTATTGCTTACGGCGTAGCGTTCATAGCAGGCAAAAAATCATGTAAAGTCTTAAATTCCTCACAGAAATGCCAATTTCACCATATTTACTTTGTGTAAAAAATGCCTCAATTAGTGGCAGTATATACAATTAGCATTAAGTGAGTGAAAGAAGTATTAAAAAAATTTGCATGTGAGCTAAAAAAGTGTTTTATTGCCCACGATTATAAACAATGCTACAATGGCAGAACGCAAGAAATTCACCCTGGAATATACTTTAAATGTAAGCCCGGAGTTCCTTTACACTTATATAAGCAGCCCATCGGGACTTAGTACCTGGTTTGCAGATGATGTAAATGTTGACGGAGATACTTTTACTTTTATTTGGGAAGGCAGTGAAGAAAAAGCAAAGCTGGTAACCAAGCGAACCAATAAATTTGTGAAGTTTCAGTGGATTGAGCGCCCGGAAAATGAATATTTTACTTTTGAAATTGACCAGGACGAGCTCACCGGTGATGTTGCACTGATTATAACAGATTTCGAATACGAAGATGAAATTAAAGGCACAACCATGATCTATAATGTAAGTATAGATAAATTGCGTGGTACTATTGGCGGTTAAAGCTTAGCCTTGCAATTTTTTTTAAAAAATTTGTTATAACCAGGAGGGCAGGTATAATTGTTTTATAACTGTTTAGCCGCGTTTTACTTCATCTTCCAGTTTCAAAACCTTACTGCCATCATTTAATTCTATGAGCAGGGCACTTCTGCTGGCTGTGTTGTACATGTTGTTATGCTGCGACATATTTACACCGTTTTGCAGGTAAGTATCTATCACCCGCCCTACTTTATGCTCCTGGCCAACCTGAAATATTACACGGTCGCCACTTTTAAATCTCTCTCCCACAATCTGTCATTTTTTTTGGTTTGATACTTATATAAATTCAAAAATTATAGTTATTGTTCATAAACTTACAATATTGTTTTTGTTATCCACATTTATATACTTTCAAATCAATACAATAATAATTACAGTGCTTACGGTAAAATTGTAATTTTGCCACATGGAGCAAAAACTATCGCTTTATAATACGCTTTCGCGAAGCAAGGAAGAATTCCGGCCATTAAATCCGCCATTTGTTGGAATGTATGTTTGCGGCCCAACCGTTTACAGCGATGTACACTTAGGCAATTGCCGTACATTTATTTCTTTCGACCTTATTTACAGGTATTTACTGCATATTGGCTATAAGGTTAGATATGTAAGAAATATTACGGATGCCGGCCACCTGGAAGGCGACCGCGATGAAGGCGACGATAAATTCGCGAAAAAAGCAAAGCTGGAGCAGCTGGAACCCATGGAAATTGTACAGAAATATACTGTTGGTTTCCGAGATGTTATGCGCATGTTCAATACTTTGCCGCCAAGCATTGAGCCAACCGCAACCGGCCATATATTGGAGCAGCAAAAAATGGCTCAGCAGATTTTAGATGCAGGCTATGCTTACGAAGTGAATGGTACGGTTTATTTCGATGTGGAGAAATACAACCAGGAACATCCTTACGGCGTGCTTTCAAATCGTCAGTTAGAAGATCTTTTAGACGGGACAAGAGAACTTAGCGGGCAGGATGAAAAACGTGGAAGGCTGGATTTTGCGCTCTGGATTAAAGCAAAGCCCGAACATATTATGCGCTGGCCATCTCCATGGGGCGAAGGTTTCCCTGGCTGGCATATAGAATGTTCCGCTATGAGCGCCAAGTACTTAGGCCAGCAGTTCGATATTCATGGTGGTGGAATGGACCTGATCGCCACACATCATACCAACGAAGTTGCGCAAAGCCAGGCATGTTTTGGCGTTTCGCCGGTGAACTACTGGGTGCATACCAATATGCTTACGGTTAATGGGCAGCGCATGAGCAAGAGCCTGGGAAATGGTTTCCTGCCGTATGAGTTGTTTACAGGCGATCATCCGCTTTTACAGAAAGGTTATTCGCCAATGGCGGTGCGCTTTTTCATGCTGCAAACGCATTACCGCAGTACATTGGATTTTTCTAACGAAGCATTACAGGCTAGTGAAAAAGGTTTGCAGCGCCTGCAGAACGCCATGCAATTAATGGAAACTCTACAGCCTGCAGAAAAATCTACCGTAGATGTACAAAAATGGGTTGATAGTTGCTACGCAGCTATGAATGACGACTTTAACTCTGCGGTTTTAATCGCAAAACTGTTTGAAGCCATTAGCTGGATAAATCTCATCAACGATAAAAAAGAAACCTTAAAGCCTGAAGATCTTGATCTGTTTAGAAATAAAATTAATGCTTTTGTACGAGATGTTTTAGGCTTGCAAAGCGAAGAAGATCAAAGCAAAGGCAAGGAAAAAATAGATGGCCTGATGCAGTTGGTAATAGATCTGAGAAAAGATGCGCGAAGCAATAAAGATTTCGCCACATCCGATAAGATCCGAGATCATTTACTTTCGTTAGGATTCGTAATAAAAGACGGCAAAGAAGGCACAAGCTGGCAGATAACTTCGTAAATGTTGAATTTTGAATGCTGAATTTTGAATTATAAGTCAAACCACTGCCGGTGTTTGAAATTAAAGCATTTTTTAGTGAGAGTATATATTAAATTTACCAAGTTTAACATTTAGCATTCAGAATTCAACATTCAAAATTTCAAAGAAAAGATGCGTTTTAAATATATATACCTTGTTGCGAGCTTGTTGTTTCTTGGTGCAAACTGTACCAGCGATTCGCCGAAACAGGATGATGATTCAGGCAAAGCAACAGATCAACCCAAAGCGGAAACCATTTCAATGCCGGATTTCAGTGCCGATTCTGCTTATCATTTTGTGGAGAAACAGGTAAGTTTCGGCCCGCGCGTACCCGGCACTAAAACACACGCGCAATGTGCCGATTATCTTTTTAATAAGTTCAAAAGTTATACGCCGGATGTAGAAATGCAGCAAGGCAGCATGCCGGCTTACGATGGCAAACCCATGCCTATAAAAAACATCATCGCGAAATTTGGCCCGGAGGGTACAAACCGTGTTTTACTTTGCGCGCATTGGGATACACGCGCCTGGGCCGACCAGGATAAGGATATTTCCAAGCACAAAACGCCTGTTTTAGGTGCGAATGATGGCGGAAGTGGAGTAGGAGTGCTGCTTGAAATTGCGCGTCAGCTAAGCATTAAAGCGCCAAATGTTGGTGTTACCATTTTACTGGTAGATGCTGAAGACCAGGGAACGCCGGAGTTTGTACAAAATCCGGTAAACGGGCAAAATTCATATTGCCTGGGTACGCAATACTGGGCGAAAAATCTGGATAAAACAAAATACACCGCCGATTATGGTATTGTGCTGGATATGGTTGGCGGACGATTCGCGAGGTTTTTGCAGGAAGAAATTTCTGTGCGCTATGCCGGCAATATAGTACACAAGGTTTGGACACGCGCCGCCCGCCTCGGGTTTAGCACCTACTTTATATTTAACCAGACATCTGCCATTACCGATGATCATTTCTATATCAATACCATGGCGCAAATACCTTGTATAGATATAATTGATTACGATGGGTCGCGCGAAAAAGGTTTTGGCCATTTCTGGCACACCGAAAAAGATAACATGGAAATTATTGACCGTAACACTTTAGATGCTGTTGGCAAAACCGTGCTAAGTATTATTTATACGGAGAAAGTGCAGAATTTGTAATAAAAAATGTGGAAGAATAATCTGCAGATATTTTGCGCATTGTTAATATGCAACTTGCTTTGGGCAGGAATGATGTATTTTACAAACCTGTCGAAGTATTCTATAATTGCGCTTCTAGGATTATTACCGCCTTTTGTATTATATTATATTGCAAAACGCAGAGCCTGGTATTTTTATTTAAGTTTAATGGTTATGCAATTTTTTCTGCAAGTATTTGTGATTGAATATGCACAAGATGCAATTATTAATAATGATGGAGTTATAATAAAAGCAGAAGTTTATGAGAAAGGTGAAGAAATTATCAAGTCAAGAAAATATATAAAATACAAGTATCAAATTAATAATGAAGAGTTTGGGAGCAGAACAAAAGTTTCTGATGAGTTTTATGAAGATATAGATGATAGTATTAGGATAAAAGTTTCAAAAAGTAAGCCTTGGCTACCCGAATTTCTTGAGCCCATTTTATAGATTTGTTCCGTATTGGGTGCTAATTAAACCAAGTAGTTACAGAATTTATAGCCTGAAGCATTTTTCAGTTTAATTATATATGGAGATGCCATAAATTTTACACCCCAAAATTTAGTAAAATTGTTTTATTACCAGGTACTTACAGGCTGTTATTCATTGCTATCGACATCAGGTAATCCCGGCTTTTCTATAAAGGCGAAATTAATAACCAGTGCTGCGGCAACGCCAACTACAACCATTGCTATAATTATATTTCTCGTAAATTATGTTTTACACATTAATGTACTGATTGTTAAAAAGTTTATTAATGCCAATAATATCGCCTTTGCCTAAGCCTGTAATTTAAAGTGAAAAAATAGAACGGTAAAAACTGAGCACGCAGATTATAGCCGCTAAATACGCGCAGGCCATTTATTAAAAAGTATAAATTAATTTAAAGCATTTTTGAGCCTTACTATATATGAAGGCTGCATAAAAATGCTGTTTACTAAATTAGTATTTGCAAGCTTTTCGAATGGTTACTGCTTTACTGCCTGTATATTAAGGGTTTTCAGAGCTTCATTCATCGGCAGCGCGAAACCTATTCCTACAATATTATCGCCTGCCAGTTTTGATGTAATAATGCCAATAACTTCACCCTTCTTATTAAGCAAAGGGCCGCCGCTATTGCCTGGGCTTATGCTAACATCTGTCTGCAGGTATTTTTTGTTTTCAATAAGCCTGTTGCCGCTAATAATGCCGCGCGTAACTGTTTGGCTGAGCGATTTATTTCCAGGCGAGCCAATTGCATTTACATCGTCACCAAGTTTTACTTTATCTGAATTTCCGAAGCTTAAAGCTTTAAAGCCTTTGCCTTCTATTTTCAGCAGCGCAACATCCATTTCTTCGCTGGTTCTTATAACTTTAGCTATAAAGCTGTAACCATTGCTGAACTCAACATTTACTTCGGTATTACCGTCCACTACATGGTTATTTGTAAGGATATAGCCATCGGTAGAAACCAGCATGCCGCTGCCATGGCCGCCATTGGTTTCAATTGTTACTACCGATTGTGAAATGCTCTCGAGATCATTGGCAGCTTTTATATCTGTATTTAAAATAATCGTTGTAAGGTCAGCAGTTTTATTTTCATCCTTTTTATCGGGTGTAATTAACTTAGCGCTAAGGTTGGAATCGTTCAATAAATTATAAAATGCATTGTTAAACGCTTCTAAAATAACAGCGTTACCCCCGGTTTCCTGCTTCAAAGCCAGCCCGGTGGTTTTTGTAGTATAAAGCACTTTTTTATTATTCCTTGAAACCAGTTCCCAGTTCACGTTAAGGTTACAGGTTGTGTTTGGGTGTCGAGATTTTTTACTATGTATCTGGTAATCAATTCCGGTTACTTCGGCATTTAAATAATATTTGGCCTGCATGTTTCCTTCCGGGCTTAATCCCGGTACTTTATAGCCGAAAGCATAAAGCTCATTATTTACCAATACGGTCATTTCATCAACAGCAACATTTACAGTCGATTGCCAGAAAACGCTGCTCAGAGGATTTCCTTTTACATCAAGCAAGCTGCCAACCTTTTCGCCTGCCGGTATTTTTATATTAACGCCATTGCAGGCTACCGGAACTGATTTTTCAGTAGATATTTTTTCAGGGATCTTAACCAGTGTAAAATCCTGTTTTTTATCAAAACTGTAGGCTGCGCCTGTCGCAAAATCTACCCCATATAATGCCAGCGGAGGCAAGGGCATTAAAGATAACAGAAGCATTTCGTTAGATGATGATGCGGCGCCAACCGCAAGCAGCGGAATTGTGGCAACATTGCCTACCCAGGCCATATTCATATACTTATAAAACGTATAATTTATGGTTTTATAGCCTTCTTTTTCAATTTTTATTTCATGATTAGATTTTCGGCTAACTTTAACTGTGTTATCAGCCGTATTATATTCTTTGCCGTCCACATAAATTTTGGCAGGTGTATTTGTGTTGATTTTTATTTTCTGGCTGGTTCCATTAATAATAGTTGCGCAGCTGGAAGCTAAATAAGAGATAAGAATTATAAGGATTAATTTTTTCATGGTTATTTTGACGATGCCTGCCTGGTTTCCGGTGAGCGGTTTTTCAGAGCAATATTAATTATAAATGCTATAAATACAAAATTGTAAACCGCTAAATTACATTTTACTAGCCGGCAAATGTTATATGAAAATCCAAAAAAAAACCGCAGCAAATTATTCTGCGATCAAATATTACGGACTTACATATATACATCTGCCAGAAAATGCTTTTATTTGCCAAAAACCACCGGCCTTTGTAAAGAATATAAAACTGTGTATTGTTTTTGTTAATTATAGCAAAAACCGCAGCTGCTGAAGTGGAAATTTTCAGTTTGAAGTATTTTCTAACAGGTAGTTATATGGAATTTGGCGGGAAGTCTATTACAGTTCAATGTTAAATCCCAACTTAATTCTTCCGCTTTTATTTACTGCTTTTATGGGGTTTGTAAATCCTTTATTTTCTCAAAATTTTGAAGTTCAGGTGAAGGATTTTAAAACTAAAGATCCAATTCCATACGCTGTAATGCTATTTGGAAAAGAAGGAAGTGCAGCAGATGCAAATGGAAAAGCGATTTTAGAAATTAGAGCCGGTTTCAGAGGAGAAATTCATGTTAAAGCATTAGGTTATAGAGATACAATTATTCCGGCCACATTATTAAAACCTGTACCGGCGAAAAATATTTTTCTGCTGCAACAACAAAATCATCAATTACAGGAAGTAGTTATTAAACCTGGTAAAGTAATTCAGGTTGGACATAACAAGGAGAACCCGATCCTTAATAGCCGGTGTCATTTAAAGCCTGGCTATCAGGTTGGATTACTAATGAAAACGCCATATAAGGAAACCGCATTTCTGAAAGATGTATCGTTTTACATTACGCATCATGGAAATTTGGCTCCCTTCCGGATTCGTATTTACGAAATTTCGGAGGATGGATTACCAGGCAAAGACATTTTAACACAAACGCTTTTATTTTCTCCCCATAAACGCAGAAGCTGGAATTCCGTTAATATTCAGGAATACGAAATACTAGTGCCTGAGAATGGGCTTATAGTAGCTGCAGAGTGGATTTTTACCGATAGTTCTTATTATTTGATAGACTCTGCAGGCAATTTAAAATATGGCGCTTCAATAGGTTTAGGGTACGATAAAAGCTTTGCAGATTATTATATGTATTACTTAAATGATAAATGGCGTAAAGAAAACTGGAGCGCGTATACCAGGAAATCGCCAACACCCATGATTCGCGCTTCCGTAATTACAGCGAAGTAATTTATATTTTGTGTTGAAGATTAGTTGGTTAAACTATCCTCTCCACAATAGCGATTCTTTAATTTTTCATCTAATTCGCGTGTATCAAAAGCTTCATCAAAAAACTTATCCAAAGTAATTTTTTCTTCTGTAAGTAAATAATCTCGCTTTAAAATATTTGAAAGAGTTTGAACTGCTGGGCGCTAATTTTCTGCAAATGCCCTGCAGTCCTTGAGTGTAGTTATAAGAAATTTCATTCGCTATAAAATCACAATAGCCTTCATTTTTCCATGCCGGACGCATCCTGTATGTTATCAATCCTAGCTTGTTTTCTAAAAGTGAATGAACTATTTTATGCGCAATTACACTGCTTAAAGTACGCGCATTATTCACCGTTGTATTGCTTCTGATTATATTCCTGGAAACAACAGATTCTGCCAGGAAAATATTTTGTAATAATGGGAAGTTAAAGGCAAAAGCTTTACCTGAGGCAGGCGAAAAGAGTGTAAGTTCTGTGAAGCTGCTGCACAAAAATAATTTCTGATGATATGGTTTTTCAGCCAATGGCGAGGTTCGCAACAGCATATCTGCTTTGTCTAAAACCGCTTGCAGATCTTCAGTTTTTGTTTCTTTATTATGATAATATACCGTAAAATTTTTATGCTCGAATTTATTGGCGATAAATTACCTGTGGGAAGAAAATAAGCAAAAAGTAAATAGCGAAAATAGCTGATACTGAGAATTTAAAAGCATTTACAATCTTCTTCCTCATAAATTTTTTGCAAAAGTTACAATTTTAGTCAATACAAAAAACTATTCATCATCGCCTTCGGGCAACTCAAGCTTTTCTAAAACGGCGAAATTAATTACCAACGCCGCTGCCACACCAACTACAAGCATTGCAATTAAAATATTTCTCATATAAATTAGTTTTTAATGTAAATGCATGGAATGATTAATGGTTCGCGGTAAAATATTCTATCTAAACTTCAACCGAAGCCTTGTTTTTATTGGCCAGCTGACCGCAGGCAGCATCAATATCTTCACCACGGCTGCGGCGAACATTGGCTATAATTCCTTTACTATCCAGGTAATCCTTAAAACGATGTAAGGCATTTCCGCTGCTTTTCTGGTACAGGCCGTCTTCTATTTCGTTGTATTCTATAAGATTTACCTTGCTTGGTATTACACGGCAAAATTCTGCGAGTTCTTTGGCATCTTCCATCGTATCGTTAAAGCCATGCAGCATTACATATTCGAAAGTTACGCGCGTGCCGGTTTTGTTATAGAAGTGTTTTAAAGCATCTTTTAAAGCCGATAAACTATTGGTTTCGTTTATGGCCATGATCTTGTTGCGTTTTTCGTCATTCGCGGCGTGTAAGCTCAATGCGAGGTTGAATTTTACTTCTTCATCACCAAGCTTTTGTATCATTTTCGCAATGCCTGCAGTAGAAAGTGTGATGCGTTTTGGCGCCATTCCTAGTCCATCCTCAGCAGTAATTCTCTCAATGGCTTTGCTCACCTGGCTGTAATTCAGTAAAGGTTCGCCCATGCCCATAAATACAATATTGCTGAGGTGAACGCCGTAATGTTCCTGTGCTATGCGGTTTATCAGATCTACCTGGTCGTAAATTTCATCTAAATATAAATTACGCTTGCGAGGTAAGCGGGCCGTTGCGCAGAACGAGCAGGCAAGGCTGCAACCAACCTGGCTGCTCACACAAGCGGTCATGCGTTTATCCTGCGGAATGAGTACACCTTCCACAATTTCGCCATCGTACAAACGGAAGCCGCATTTTATGGTGCCATCGCTGCTGATCTGCTTGGTTTCGACGGTCATTTTATACACATCGAAATACTCGGCAAGTTTCTGGCGAAAATCTTTTGGCAGATTGGTCATTTCCTCGAAGCTGGAGGCATTCTTCTGCCAAACCCATTGCCAAACCTGTTTCGCGCGGAAACCGGCTTCGCCCAGGTTTTTCATTTCTGCTATTAATTCTTCGAGAGAAAAATGACGGATATTTTTTTTCTTTTGTACTGACATAATTATGGAAAACAGTACAAAATTACGTGCTTTTAAATTCCTTTGGTAAAAGTTGTGACGTTATAAAGTTGTAAGGTTGCGGCGGTTTGCCTTATTTTTTGCCACGAAGGCACAAAAGCACGAAGTTAAGAATGGAATAAATTCCATCCCTACAATATTTGATCGTCCATACTGGACTTGATTAACGCTTCGAACCAAGTTCCGCAGGAACGATAAAATATTGCAGCAAGGGATCTCAATCCGTTGAAAGCTATAATATTCTTAACGTAACGAGATTGGATCCGTAATTATTAAATCGTAGTAAAATTTTGGTTGCTTCGCATCGCGGCACTCCTTGTTCTTAATTCTTCTCCAGTTACAACTCCTGCAGGTTTTTGCCGGTATGTAATGATTTTTCGAGGATGGAGATGAAGAGGTTGTGCTTTAGATATTCAATATCAATAGGGTCTATAACATCATAAACATTTATGGGGAAGGAGAAATGAAAATCGTTGCTGCTGTGAATTTTTATGGCAAGGTAAGGGTAATCGTACTGCGGTTCTTCAATACCGGTAAAATGCTTGTAACCCAGGTCAATAACATCAAATTTAAGCGAATCTACAAACGTGGTGGAGATATTCTGCTGCAACAGGCTGTGTTTTATATCTTTCTCCCAATGCGGTACCGATTGTGATAAATGGTATAGCTTGCATTTTATTATTTTAGACCTCAGCACTTTAGGTTTGGTAAGAACGCGTTCGGCAAGCTGCTGCTCCAGTACGGTCGGGTTAAGGCTGTTGTACCTGATCCTGGCCAGGCTGCAGTTCCAGGCCTTAATAATAACTTCTTTCTTTTTGGGATGTACCGATATGTCCTTTGTATCTATTTGTATGCCGGTTACCTGGTTTATTTTTTCAGCGAATTTTGCTGATAATTTACGAAGCTCGTTTTCGGATATCATACCGGCTTAAAACAATAGAATTTTTTATGCAAATATATATATTTTTGTTTCATCAAAACTAAACAAACATGTGGCCAACCCCTATAATTGCATATATGGCAGGCTGAAAAAATACCTTGTGTAATAACTATTCCGGCGTTTCGGAGTCATTATCCCAATCGGCCGGGCGTGGTGGCGGCGCAACTCCCCTGAAAAGTGTAAAAGTTATGCCTGTATAAAGGTTAAGGCTCGTTAAGCGGTTTGGCGTGCGTACAAGGTTATCGGTATCGGTACTTTTTTTGGTGCTTACGGGGAATTGCCACTCAACGGGCGCATCTCGCGGTATGCGTTTGCTCAGGTCTTCAATACTGCCGAAACTACGGTCGTAACGTACGCCTATTATTGTATGCAGCGTTGGCGATAAGCGTATATTGAACTGCGCGCCGGCAGCAATACCTGGGTTTGCTTTTTTAAATAACTGTTTGAAATCATAGTTCTGGTACCGGTTAGCAATGCTGTCGGGCGGGCCGGGGCTGGTTTCAACCACTTCTACATTACGCAGAAAACTGTATTGCAGGCCTGCAAAAATGGTAAGGCTCATCTGGTCCTCGGTGCTGAATTCGGAGTTAAAGCGGAACATAAGCGGCACGCGCAGGTAATTCAGGTATATGCGCGAGCTGAAATCCTGGTCAACCAGCTTATTGGTATTAAGGTCGGTAGTAATAAAGCCCCTGTATTTTTGCCCTTGCTGCGAGTAGGATATACCCGACTGTATGCCATAGCTTTCTGCAAAATTATAGATCAGGTCAATACCGCCGGCAGCCCTGTAGGTAGGCTCTCTTTGCAGGGTCGATCGGTCGTAGGAGCGTAAATGGTCCTGAACATTTACCAGTGAAACATACTGCGGCCCGCCCCAGAAAGTAATTTTAGCGCTGCTTTGCGCCTGTGCGGCTGATGCGGCGGCAAATATGCCCGCAAGCAATAGTATTAGTTTCTTCATACTTAAAAAAATAGTGCAGCTAAGTTATTACTTAAAACCGAAAAACAGCCATATGGTTACAATTCGGCTGCAAATGTTCGCATATTTGTTACTGCCAAAAAATGCTTTTGTATGTATTTATTTAAAATTTACATATTATAGCTTTCAGGTTTGCGCTGAAAGCTATAATATTGCGGGTTGTTTGTTATTTCGTAAATTTGGCCCATGAAAGTTCTTGTTATAGAAGATGAAGATGCTGCAACCCGACTGATGTTCAAGATTTTGGAGAAAGCACGGCCAAGTATTAAGGTTGTTGCGCATATAGATACAGTTGAAGATGCAGTAGTTTGGCTTAAGGAGAATCCGGCGCCCGATCTTGTATTTATGGATATTCAGCTTGGTGATGGCATAAGCTTCGAGATTTTTGAGCAGGTAGAAATAAACTGCCCGGTTATATTTACTACTGCTTATGATGAATATACTTTACGTGCGTTTAAGGTTAACAGCATAGATTATCTGCTGAAACCTTTGCAACTGGAAGACCTGGAAGCAGCGCTTAAAAAATATGACAGGCTGCGTGCCGGTAACGGCGAAGAAACAGCGCAGAATATTTCGCACGCGCAGATAGAATCTATCTTAAAAGTACTGAACCCGACAAAACCTGCGAACTATAAGTCGCGATTTCTTATAAAAGTTGGTGATAAGTTTTTCTCTGTAACTACAGACCAGATCGCGTATTTCTATACGGAAGATAAAGGCGTATTTATACAAACGCACGATAAGCAGCGCTACCCGATAGATAATTCTTTGGATGAGCTTGAAAAAGTACTCGATCCTGAGATGTTCTTCCGTATAAACAGGCAGTTTATTGTACATGTTGGCGCTGTAAACCGCTTACACGCATATTTTAACGGTAAAATGAAGGTTTTCCTGAAGCCCGAAGTAGCGGAAGAAGTAATTGTAAGCCGGGATAAAGCAGCAGCCTTAAAAATGTGGCTCGATAAATAAAAAATTAGTTAGCACTGCGATATAAAACACAACGGGCGGAGATGCATTCTCCGCCCGTTTGTTTTGTTTTAACAAAATGTATTATTTTTTCTGCGCTATTACATTGAAAACCACGTTCATGGTCATGGTCATTGGTTTCCTTATTGTATCGCCTATATATGCCTGTACCTTAAAATTGGTCGGCCTTGCTTTTAAGTATTCCGCAACATTTACATCGCTTACTTCCAGCGGAAGCTGCATAATATTTTTAGGAATACCGTATTTGTGCGCTATACGTGTTTCGGCCAGGCTGCTGGAAGTAACAAATACCGCAACCGAATCAAGTGCATCTAAATTTGTACTGTCAGTTATTGTTTCCAAAGTTACTTTGCCGGGCTTTATGCTGCTTATACTGTAATTATCAACACCTTGTGCAGTCAGCGCACTATCCAGGTCTATACTCATTGCAAGATCCGATAATGTTACGCTGCCAACTGGCGGCGCGGCCTGCAGGTTGAATGTTATTTTACGTTCGATATCAAAAGGTATATTATCCGGAAGAATTTTTTCGCAGCCGGATAAAATAAAAACCATCATAGCTGCAGCAGCCATATAAGGCAGGTTAAAAAAATGCTTTTTCATTTACAGTTTTTTATGGGTGTTGTACAAATTTAGGAAAGTTTAAATTATATTGATTTGCAACGCTTTATATTTTTTCATAAATTATTGCTGCGCCCTGCCCAACACCAATACACATAGTAGCCAGGCCAAATTTTACATCTTCCCGGCGGTTCATTTCGTGTATTAAAGTTGTGCTGATGCGTACGCCGCTGCAGCCAAGCGGATGGCCTAATGCGATAGAGCCACCACTAACATTTACTATATTTTCATCCAGCCCCAAATCTCTTATACAAGCGATTGATTGTGCAGCAAATGCCTCATTCAATTCTACAAGTCCAAGGTCTTTAACCTCTAAACCTGCACGTTTCAATGCTTTTTGTGTTGCCGGAACCGGGCCTATGCCCATATAAGCCGGATCTACACCTGCTGCAGCCATACTTTTTATCTTCGCAAGTGGTTTCAGGCCTAATTCTTTCACTATTTTTCCGCTTACAAGCAGCATAGCAGCTGCGCCATCGTTCAAGCCTGCAGCATTACCGGCGGTTACCGTTCCGTCTTTTTTGAATGCAGGTTTTAAGGCACCAAGCTTCTCTACAGAGCCTAATCGCGGATGTTCATCTTTATCAACCAATACCGGCTCGCCTTTGCCTTGCGGAACCGGCACAGGAATCAATTCATCCTTAAACTTGTCCTGCTCAAATGCTTTCTGGTACTTCTCTTGTGTACGGTGTGCGAATTCATCCTGCTCTAATCGGCTGATACCATATTTCTCGGCTACATTTTCGGCAGTTTCGCCCATGGCGTATGGATAATGCATCTCAGCCAGCTTAGGGTTTGTAAAGCGCCAGCCCAGCGAAGTATCGTAAATTTTTACATTCTTATCGAAAGCTGTTTCGGCTTTGTTCATAACGAATGGCGCGCGGCTCATGCTCTCTACACCACCTGCAATATAAATATCGCCATCGCCACACATAATTGCACGGCTGGCATCCATTATGGCCTGTAAGCCACTGGCACAAAGCCTGTTGACGGTAGTGCCGGAAACGTGCAATGGTAAGCCTGCCAGCAAAACTGCCATGCGGGCAACGTTACGGTTATCTTCACCAGCTTGGTTTGCCGCGCCGAAAATCACTTCCTCAATTCGGTTTACATCCATTTGCGGGTTACGCGAAACAATAGCTTTTATTACATGCGCTGCAAGGTCATCTGGCCTTATCGCGCTTAACGCACCGGCGTATTTTCCAATGGGTGTACGCACGGCATCTATTATATATACTTCTTCCATAAAATGCTTTAAGAATATTTGCGGCAAAGGTACAAGCTATTGCTGCATTTAAGAAACAAGCTTCCTTGCATAAAAATTTCCTGCTTTTGCCCGCAGCCCGTAACTTGCATAAAATTTCATAATATTAAAAAATAAAGATGATTCAGCGCATACAAACTGTTTTCCTCGCCATAGTTGCCATCCTGCACATCTGCCTGTTTTTTGTCCCTTTCTGGGTGGCATCTAACCCAATTGGCGCGCACATTAGCCTGGATGCCGCCGGTGTAGATGGCGCAAACCTGAATACCGTGAAAAACCTGGTGCTGGGTTATGGCGCAAGCGCAATTAAAATTACTATTATAAACATAGTGATCGTTTTCGGCGCGCTGGCAACCATTTTTATGTATAACAACAGGCTTATGCAGATAAAATTCGTAAGGTTTTTAATGCTAATTGTATTGATTTTAGGTGTGCTGATGGTAATGTCGGCAGAAAATGTAAATTCGCTGCTTTCCGGTTTGCGCTTCGATTCGAGCTATTCATTCGGCATCGCTTTCCCACTTATTTCAATAATACTATTGTTTATGGCTGCGAAGAGAATACGCCACGACGAAAACCTTGTGCGCTCGGCTGACCGTTTGCGCTAAACAAAGCATTTTTGAGCCAGACCATATATGCAGAACCGGATAAATGTACTACGAATCGGGCAATGCTAAACAAGCGGAATGCAGACTTTATCTATTGATGCTTTTCTAGAAAAATCGAGGCAAAACCTGCTGCTCGATGTACGTACGCCAGCCGAATTTGAAGCCGGCCATATTCCCGGTGCTGTAAATATTCCCCTTTTTACAAACGAAGAGCGCGTAATTATTGGCACTATTTACAAGCAGCAGGGCAAGCAGAAGGCTATTTTAAAAGGTCTGGATTTTATTGGTCCGCGCATGAGCGGTTTAATAAAAACAGTCGAAAAAATCACAAAAAATAAAACTGTTTTACTGCATTGCTGGCGCGGCGGTATGCGTAGCGGAAGCGTCGCCTGGATACTTAATTTATATGGCTTCGAAGTAATATTGCTGCGTGGCGGCTACAAAACATACCGTAACTGGGTTTTGGAGCAATTCAATAAGCCAAAGAACATAATTGTCTTGGGCGGAAGCACAGGCAGCGGAAAAACAGAAACTCTGCATTACCTGCAAAACAATGGCGAACATATAATAGACCTCGAAAAAATAGCTTGTCACAAAGGTTCTGCTTTCGGCGCTATTGGCGAAAAAGAGCCGCCAACACAAGAGCAGTTCGAAAATAATCTCGCCCATGAGTGGAATGCCGTACCTGCAGATAAAAGGCTTTGGCTGGAAGATGAAGGGCGCACCATCGGGAGGAAAGTAATGCCTGAGGCCATCTGGCAGCAAATGCGTTTATCGCCACTTATTTACCTGGAAATTCCGCTGCAAAACCGGGTAAAATTCCTGGTTGAAATTTATGGGAAATATCCTAAAGAAGCCCTTGAGGAAAGTATTCTTAAAGTGAAAAAGAGATTAGGCGGTTTGGCGGCGCAGCAGGCTTTAGATGCGCTGAATGAAAACAACCTGGCCGAAACCGCTGAAATTCTGCTGAAGTATTACGATAAAACCTACCAGTTCGGATTAAGTAAACGTCCTTCAGAAACAATTCATTATTTAAAAACCGAAACGGCAGATTTTGGTGTAATTGCACAAGAGCTGATAATGCTGGCGGAAGAGATTAGCCGTTAATTAATTGTGATTATTATGATTCAATTGATTTAAAGTTTTGATTATTGAAGCATTTTCCGGCATATACATATATGGAATGAGTGATTCGGATTGCGTTATTCGTATTGTTAAGAATTCTCTTTACCTGGGGCAACGCCCCAGGTTTTAAGATGTAATTAAAAAACATTCATCCGCAATCAATTTCATTCAATAATTCAACATTTCGAAACTCTAAAATAGCTACGGAATGTTTCGTAATTTTGCAAACGCAAAAAGTGATGAGATTATGAGTCAGGAATTTCCATACCAGGTTGTAGCGTTTTACAAATATGTGCACATAGAAGAAGCCGATGTTTTTGCCATCCGCCATTTAAAATACTGCCAGCGCTTAGGAATTGGCGGACGTATTATTATTGCCAATGAAGGTATTAACGGCCAGCTAAGCGGAACGGTAGAACAGTGCAAACAGTATATGGCCGACCTTACAGCCGATGAGCGATTTGCGACTACCGATTTTAAGATTGATCCTGCAGAGAAGCCCGCTTTCGCGAAAATGCATGTACGCTATAAGAGTGAAATTGTAAACTCCGGCCTGGCAGACATAAAAGAAGTTGATCCAAGTAAGGAAACCGGCAAACATCTTAGTGCTGAGGAATTTAAGAAGCTGAAACAGCGTGATGATGTTGTGGTGATTGACGTACGCAGCAACTACGAAACAAAGATCGGCAGGTTTAAAGGCGCTGTAACTTTGGATATGGAAAACTTCCGCGAGTTCCCCGAGAAAGTTGCTGAGCTGGAGCAATTCAAAGATAAAACCGTAGTTACTTATTGCACCGGCGGTATAAAATGCGAAAAAGCATCGGCCTTATTACTGAAAAAAGGATTTAAAGATGTTTACCAATTAGATGGCGGTATTATTAAATACGCTAAGCTTGCCGGCGGCGAAGATTTCGATGGCAAATGTTATGTTTTTGATGGCCGCGTAGTGGTAGATGTAAACCAGGTAAATCCAACATTAATATCCAGCTGCATACATTGCGAAACACCGAGCGCACGCATGATCAACTGTGTAAATGAACTCTGTAACGAGCAGATTGTGATGTGCGAAAGCTGTGGCTGGGAATGGGATGGCGCCTGCTCCGAAAGCTGTAAAGAAGTAGCCCAGCGCGCTTACGATGGCAGCGGGTATTATACTAAATAGAATTAGCCAATTAACCAATTTGCCGATGTGCCAATTGGCTTACGCCAGATTTCTTAAATTGATTTAATTACATATATACAGGCGGCTAAAAATGCTTTGAATTAAAACAGAAATGCCTCTGAAAAATCAGAGGCATTTCTGTTTATAATCTATAACCTTGAATACTATTGAATTGAGCCAATTATGCCTTCTAAAGCACGGTTTGGCGTTACCGCCATCACCGGTATTGGTGAACGGTTTACAATCTGCTGAGCATAAGTCCCGTAAATATATTCAGTCCAGCCTTTTTCTTGTTCAGCCATTATAATGATAAGATCGGCATCTTTACCTTGCGCCCAAACAAGGCTCTGCATAGCGAAATTGCCAGATCCGTTCTCGAGCGTAGTTGTTGTATGATTAATATTGCGCGCTTCAAAATAATCGGCAACCTGGTGCATGTTATTCTGTAATTGTTTGGCAAGATATTCATCAGTTTCATGCACAGAAAGAATATGTACCGTAGAATTATAATAGGATGCAACTTTAGCTGCAAGATTCACTTTTTGCTTGGTTTCTTTTGTTAAATCTAATGGAAGTACAATATTCTGGTAACCTCGGCCAAGCGCTTTCTCTTTTATAACTACAACAGGGCATGGTGCAATATGAATTACTTTACTTGCATTGCTACCGGCAAAAGCCTGAATACCGGAAGAACCGTGCGTACCCATAACAATACAGTCAGCCTGGATTTGCTCAGCTATATCAGCAATCTTCTTGTATGCTTTTCCTCCTGCAACAATAAACTTATATTGTACATCAGCACTGGAAGTTGTGTATTTTTCGGCAATACTTTGTAAACGGTTTATTGCACCTTCAATAGCTAATGCATCGCGGCTGCCAGCTTCAATCTGGTTTGTTTCTGTAACTGAATTGAAGTTTGCTCCCTCTATGATATGCAATAAAGTTACCAGCTGATTTTCCTTACCAATAATTTTCGCCATTACAGCCGCATGGTCCAGCGCCAGTAGTGAGTTTTCCGAAAAATCTACCGGCACAAGCGTAGAGTTTATAAGATCGTTATTGAACATAGTCTTAGTTTAAGTATTTTGCAGCAAATTTAGGTATAATAAATCCATGGCACAAATTCCGGCTACACACTTAATACTCAATGCTGATAAAAGTCAGTATCACCTGAATCTTCTACCGAAGGATCTGGCTGAAAATGTGATTTTGGTTGGCGATCCGGACCGTGTTCCTTTTCTTTCTGCTTTGCTCGATAATATCGAAATCAAGAAGCAAAAGCGAGAATATGTTACGCACACAGGCACTTATAAAGGCATGCGTATCAGTATAATATCTACCGGAATCGGAACCGGGAATATAGATATTGTAATGAATGAGCTGGATGCGCTGGTAAATATTGATGTCGAAAGGCGAGAAGTGAATGATAATCTGCGCAAGTTGAATATCGTACGCATTGGCACAAGCGGCGCCATACAAGCCGATATTGAGCCGGGAAATTTTGTGCTGAGCCGTTACACATTAGGCCTGGATAACTTACTCGATTATTATATACTTCCGCAGGATTATGATGAGGAACAGATTTCTATCAACCTGAAAAAACAATTGCCAAACGGGCCGGATTTCTATATATGCGTAGCCGAAAAAATGCTTTTAAATAGTTTTCCTGAAGAGCTTGTAAGAGGGATAACCTGTGTAGCGCCAGGATTTTACGCACCGCAAAACAGGCAGCTTCGTGCGCCAATAAAATACACAGGACTGTTCGAGACTTTGCAGAATTTCAGTTACCAGGATGCAAAAATTACCAACCTTGAAATGGAAGCTTCGGCAATATATGGCTTAGGAAAAATCCTTGGCCACCGTTGCTGCACTATAGATCTTATACTGGCGAACCGAGTACACAACACTTTTCTGCACAATTACCAGCCGAAAATGCTTGAACTAGGTGAACTTGTACTGGAAACGCTGCTTAATTTTTCTGCGGAAGAATAACTATTTTCTGCGTGAATTTTTGTGTTGGCGTTTGTACAATAAAAAAGTACATACCATTTTTCAGCGTCGGTATATATAGCTCCTCGGTATTATTCTTCATGTTTGTATAAAGCTTTGAGGCAATTAATCTCCCCATTTCATCATACACAACCAGTTGGGCATTCTGCTCATTTACAAAATTGGGGAACATGGTAACTGTTTTCTGCGAAAGATTTGCATGAATCTGCAGTTCATCTTCAGCAGGTGGGTTAAAACTTAAATATTGTGATTTGCAGCCTGTAGAAACCAGGTTGGCATAAGTAACTAATCCTGACCTGAAGCCTACAATGGCGCCGCGCATACGCGTAATCTGGCCTTTGGTAAATACATTCAGGCAGCGGTCTTCGCTATAGTCCATGTAATTTTCTACCATACGCGGGTTACCGCATTGCACCGGCCGGTCGCAGCTTCTGGTTAGCGGATTATATTCGGCGTAAAAAATGCCATCACAGGTAGGCGTATCAAAAACGCCATCATCATCGCCACAGCCGCCTTTTCCCGGCCCGTCGCCACCCCAAACGTGCAGCAGCTCCAGGTAATGCCCAACCTCATGCGTTGTGGTATGGCCCATATAGTTGTTTTGCTGCGCTATGCGTGAGTTACGACCAAAATGCCTGTAAGCTATAACTACGCCATCGCGCTCCCTGAAGCGTTCATTAGCCACTTCACTTGGCAAATATGAGTAGCCCTGCTCGCGCGGATTTGCATCAATATCACGCACAACCCAAATATTCAGGTAGCGTTTCTGGTCCCAGCGGCTCAGGTTTTTGGTGAGCATTTCATCATCACTTTTTAGCCTTGTATATGGCGATTGTACCCGAACAATACCTGTTGTAGGATTTCCCTGCGGATCTTTGGTGGCCAGGCAAAACCTTATCCTTGAGTCTGCACTTGCCGGGTGTGTATTGCTGCCTTTTCCATAGCGGCCGAAATCCTCGTTCAGCACATCAATCTGGCTGCGAACTATTGAGTCGTGTATATTTTCGGCGCCATTGTTATGGATAATATGCACCACAACCGGGATAATATAGAACGAATTATCATCTGCCAGCGCATCTGAAATACTATCTTTTTTCTGCTGCGCCTGCGGTAGTTTCTGCATTCCGCTTTTCTTACGCATTTTATCGAACGTACAATGGCTGTTTTTATAATAATCGCTATCTGTTTGTGAAAAACACAATAACGGCAGCAGCAGGAACAGAAAAAGAGAAGTATTTTTAAGGATATGCATATATGGCAGAAACAATGGAATTACAAAACTAAAATCAATTCTCTTATATAGACTGTAAATGGCTGTAAATAGTTTGTTTTGTGCGTTGTTATTTGAATAACCATATAAACGCCATCAACAATACCGGAGCATACGCTATACGCTTGAAGAATTAATTGTTGGATTTAATTTTTCGGTTTTCTCAATGTTTTGTGATTCTTATTATATGGCGGGCGTATGCGATACGCCCCTACGAGATTTGATGTCAATGATGGCGTGCATGTGATTTGGCATGATGATGAAAACATCCGGTGAAACTTCCGGTCGTAATTCCGCCGTTTTCAGCCAGTTTCCGAACTCGATTTTGCCGAAAATCACTCAATATCATTTTTGCATTTTCAACCTTGCCGAACAAACAGGCTTTTTCGTGTCAGCAAATAGTTATAAAATATAAACCTTCCTGCGCATAATCATAATCTATTAACCGAACAAACCGGCGTTTATGAAGATCTAGATCATGTCGGAATGGTTGATTCAAAGCTTAAAGTATTTTTTGGCAGAAGCAGATATGGAAACTGCAAACAGAAAGTATTTCATTAATACAATAACGCATTAATTCATTGAATCCTTCTCCCAGCTGTATTCCCGCTCTACTTTGCAGATCCTGGTAGTGAAGCTTTTGTACCAGCTTTCGCGGCCTTTGTTGCGTGCGAGAGTATGTTCTGCGTTTTGTTTCCAGTTTTGTATGGCTTCCAGGCTTTGCCAGTAACTAACGGTGATTCCGAATTCGCTGTCCCTGACGCTTTCTATTCCTAAAAATCCCGGTTGCGTTTTGGCAAGTTCCACCATTTTATCGGCTGTTTCTTCGTAGCCTTCGTCTGCTTCTGTTCGGGTAGATGTGAAAATGACGGCGTAGTAGGGGAGTTGTGGCATTTAATCTGACTTTCTTTTTAAGAAAATTGTATCCTGATGCGTGCCGGAAGATATTATTTTTATTTGATTTTCATAACCAGTCTTGATGAATTGCATTTCAACATTTGGACATTTAAACAGTCCACCAGAAACATTACTGTATTCAAAAATTCCTTTATCATCGGTAACATCTTTGTACATCTTATCTGGAACTGGTTTTTTAAGATTTACAAATTCAACTTCAGAAATTGGTTTTTTACTTTCGGCATCTACTACAATACCAGCTACATTTTGGTAACAATCGCAAGCTGAGAGACTCAGCAATAAAAATGGCATTATATAATATTTCAACCTAAAGCATTTTTTTTAATTTTGATATATGGAAAACTACTTGGAATAAGAAAGCTTAATCATCGGCTCAGCAGCCATTGTTTCCCAGTTTTCCTGACCGTAATTTCTTATTAAAAATTCGCTTTTAGCTTTCTTATCTATAGCCAAAGCAAGCGATTGTTTTAGATAAGCATCAGAATAAAAATCCGGCAAAACGCAATTCACACATTCTAAAGTTAGATAAAATTCTTTGTTTTGAATATTGATGTTTTGCGTTTCAAGTTCGAGCGTATTCCAGCCATATTTTTTATCCGGTGAAAACAGAATTTCATTGCTGTTGATGTCTTTTCCCGGTAATTTCGTCTGATTATCAACTTCCTGAATTCTTATTTTTATTTTTGCGTTTTCAGGAACCAGCGCAAAGAAAAGTTTTAGTTTTTCAAGCTTAATATTTTCTTTATCTGTCGAAAATTTCTTGCTTAAAACCAGGTTGTTTAAGCCAATTGTGCTTGATTCTTTATGCTTGAAATTTTTATCTGACTTTTCTTTTTCAGAATCTGAATTTGCAAAAGAAAGTTGCAGTAAAAACAGAAACGCAAGAATATTAACAGAAAAGAATTTCATAGTTTTTGGCTTTTAATGAAAATCAAATATAGTAAATTTCTGAATATAAAGCATTTTTAGCCAATATGATATATGGGATCTGCTTTGAATATATTTTGGAAGAATGGGAAGATAACAGTGTGTTGGGAGTTGCAGTAACTTATTTTTTCGGTTTGTAATTAAAAAAAAGCATCGATGGCCCACCTTGAATAGTATCAGTTCTCAAATCATATTTTATAAAATCTCCTGTCCATGGATCAAATAACCAGGTATCATAAAATCTATAAGCATATGTAACTTCTGATTTTGAATTCTTTAATTTTTTAGGTTTATTTTTTATTTGATAGAAAGGATTTTCAACTTCTAAAACATACAAAAACTTACCGTTATAAATTTTATATGTTTCTTCTCCATCCCAATTAAGATAAGTCTTTACCTTTTGTGTGTCAATAACTTTTAATCCATTTTTGCAAGCTATTTCAATTGCTTTCTTCCTGTTTATTTGAAGTTTCCGAACGCCTAAGTTTTCAGGCTCTTCAAGTCCAACGTTAAAAGCTTCCCAAGTATTATTATAGTTATGGCTATTTAATATTTTGCCTTTGAGGTTCATCAATAATCTTATAACTCGTTCGGTTTTTTGCTCACCATTTTCAAAATAATCATACATAACATAAAACTCCGTCGGCTTATATATATGCATATCTTCTTTTAACCAACTTACTGTAAAATTGGGCTCCTTACTTGCACGCGACCAGTAAATAGAATTATATAAATTCCATTTTAAATGCTTTTCTAAAAAATCTTTACTATAAATCTCACAAATAATAGAATCTGCTTTCAGCTTCATTGTGCTTAACAGCTTTATATGCGGATATTTAGAACTATCTACATACCGTAATTCTCTTTTATCGTTATCTATAACAAGTTTTAAGCTACCATCCCTATTATATATCTTAGATATTCCAACATGCGTGCGCCCATTTTTCTTTGTATAAGACTCTCTCTCTATTGTAGAAAAATCAAAATAATCTAAATAGTGTAGTAGGTCTTTATTTTTATAATCTTCAAATATTGATTTCGCCTTTCCCCAATATTTGGTTCTAATAATTGATGAATCAGTATGAAAAACCGTACTAGAATCTTGAGCATTAAGTATTGTGACGCCAAGGAAGAAAAATATGGGAGCAAGGAATAGCGACTTTATAGAAAATCCTGAAGCATTAATTTTAGCATTTTGCATATATAACCTAACGAAAAAATGCTTTCAAAATTATAACTCCGATTTCAACTCCTCCAACGCCAGCCAGGCCATCAAACCACTTCCAATTGCCAAAGCACTTTCATCAATATCGAAATATGGATTATGCACGGAAGCGGTGATACCTTTTTCAGGATTTCCGGTTCCCAATCGGTAAAAACAGGCCGGTACATGATGCGTGTAGAAAGCAAAATCCTCAGCGGTTGTACGAAGGTCTAAATCGATAACATTTTCAGCGCCCATATATTGTGTTGCCGAAAAATGCATTCGTTCTGTTAACTGTTCATCGTTGTGCAGGAAAGGATAACCGTTTTGTATATCGAAATCAACTTCGCCGCCCATGCTTTCCACCAAACCTTTCGCCATTTCCCGCATGCGGTTGTGCGCCTCGAAACGCCATTCCTCGTTGAACGTACGGAAAGTGCCTTCCAACAGCACCACATCCGGAATTACATTGGTTGCGCCATCTGCCTGTACGCGTCCAATGCTCAGAACAGTTGGCAATTGCGGTTTGCTCCAGCGGCTTACAACCTGCTGCAAAGCAATAATAAGATGCGCCGTAATCAGCACAGGATCAACATTTAAATGCGGCATAGCACCGTGGCCGCCTTTGCCCTTTACAGTGATATAAATTTCATCGGTACTGGCCATATACAAACCCTTGCGGAAACCTACTTTACCGGCAGGAATTTCCGTTTGTACATGTTGCGCGACAATATATTTCGGCGTTGGATTTTCCAGTACGCCTTCCTTGATCAACATACTTGCGCCACCGGGCAATTTCTCTTCGCCGGGCTGGAAAATAAGTTTTATCGTTCCTTCAAATTCGTCTTTAAACTGAGCTAAAATTCTTGCCGCGCCTAATAACGAGGAAGTATGAACATCGTGCCCGCAGGCATGCATAATTCCTTCATGTACAGATTTATACGGGGCTTCTGTTTTTTCCAGAATGGGCAAAGCATCCAGCTCGCTGCGTAAAGCAATGGTTTTTTTATCCGGATTTTTGCCTTCAATCAACACAATTACACCGGTATTGGCCATGCGGAAAGGTTTGAGGCCAAGTTTGCGCAATTCTTCCTCTACAAATTGCGCGGTATTTTCCTCGTAAAAACTCAATTCGGGATTGGCGTGGATATGCCTGCGGATGCGAATTACATCGGGCAGAAATTCCCGCGCCAGCTTTTTTATATCTTCTATTTGCGGCAAAGTTTATCGCGTTATAGGTGGAAAATTGATCTTATCCGGTACAAGCAAAACTCCTGTGTACTGGCTTTTCAGCTCGCTCAGCATTTTCTGCGATTCCAAACGGTTGCGGAAATCGCCCACACGAATTTTGAAATACGGCGCTTCGTAGGTTAAATAAGCTACCTGGTTCGGGTACTGCTGCATCACCGTGTTGCGAATCTGCGTGGCTTTATCCCTGTCGTTACCGGAATAAATCTGCACACGGAAACCGGGTATTTTCACTTCTTCGCCGGGCGGTACTTCCGTAGGTTTTACATATTGCCTTAGGATAGGATCTGCATAAACCTGTACATTACCGGGCTTATCAGCGCTCGGCGTGGAACAAACCGGTATCTGCGCGTGCGCGCCATATATGCTTAGTGCGAAAAATGCTTTGGTGAGGAGGATTTGGATGTTCATAACAGGAGAATTTAACATTCAAAGTTAATAATCTCTGTAAACATCCTTCCGGTGCGCGTAAACTTTAATGTAAATTACTTTATCGCGTTTTTCTACAGAATAGATCATGCTGTAATTTCCATCGCGATACCTGTAAAAATGGGAATAACCTTTAAGAGGTTTGATGTTATTGCCGCCGAAAGGATTTTGTTTGATTTGCGTAAAAATGATTTCTATTTCAGCAACAGTTTTTCCGCAGTTTGCGATATCTTTCAGGAAATTCCGGTAAACTTTTATTACAAACTCATGTTCGGCTGCCATTCCACAAAGTCGTCTTCAGTGTAGTTTTTATCCAGGGCAGCGCTCAGTTTTTCATTGCTCAATACTTCTAAAGTAGCTTCCCAGATTTCCAGTTCGGGCAAATATTTTCCTACCGATTTTTTGATAGGCTCGCATTCCTTTATCTGGCTGATTAAATAGCTTATATCTCTGTGCAACTCTTCTTTGCTTTCAATTGGCAAAGCTTTTATCTTATCAATCTTTGAATTATAGTTGGAAAGCAATCCTTTAATGCTTCTTTGTAAGGCGAGATTTAATAGTTTATATGTAATAAATGAATTGAACAGCCTTCTCAAACTTAAAAACAGATTTACCAGCGCCATTGAGGTTTCAAAAGTCCTCTGGCTATTGTTTCTCTGGTTGTGATCTATTGCTGCAAACATAATTTTGTGGCGAAAACCTTTTACAATAATACAAAATGTTTAGCGGATATGTTCTTTATTGATTTGCTCCATATATGCTTAGTGCGAAAAATGCTTTGGTGAGGAGGAGTTGTAGTTTCATGATACGAAGTTCTTAAATTTATTGGCAACTATCTACTCTGAAATTTTTTAATTCATTTTCCTTAAAAGAAGTAATACCATATCCTACACCATTA
>DAIUCM010000023.1:0-35869 GCA_036846145.1 Bacteroidota bacterium | reverse complement strand
CGATAGGATTCGAACCTCTGACCCACAGCTTAGAAGGCTGTTGCTCTATCCAGCTGAGCTACGAGACCAGTAAATCTATTAACATCTTTAAACAAAAAACAGTTACCAATTAAGGTGAGTTAACTGATAACTGTTTCTAATAAGTCGGGGTGGCAGGATTCGAACCTACGACCCTCTGGTCCCAAACCAGATGCGCTACCGGACTGCGCTACACCCCGAGTTTAAGTTTGTGTATGATGTTTGGGTTTGCGTGTGCCCTTTCATCCACAATTTCTGTACAAACCTAAAAGCATCTTACTAATCTGCTCATAGTTATCGTACATCTGTTTATACTCTTCTTCGTTCAGAAGATCTAATTCTTTAACTACATTCAGCAAAGCGGCACATTCGTAAACCGAACCTCGTAACATGGTGCAAAAATGCTTTTTATCTGCACTGGTTACGCGGCCAATGCCTTTTGCCAGATTCAGAACCATGCTTAAACTGGCACGCTTCCATTGTTCCTTTAAATAAAGATCTGTTTTTGAGCTTGCAAGAAATTTAATTGTTCTATTATTTTGTGCCGAAGCTAATTTATAAACTTCAAGCTTTTCAAAATCAAACATTTAACTTCTCTTCACACCCAATCTCTAAACCCACGCTCTCACCTAATTAGCGGAGAGGGAGGGATTCGAACCCTCGGTACACTTTAAAGGCGTACGTCGGTTTAGCAAACCGGTGCTTTCGGCCACTCAGCCACCTCTCCGTTCTTCCCTTGTTTTCGGGACTGCAAAGTTAGAAATAAGAATATTCACAAACAAGAAATATTTTAAATTTTCTTAAACCTTGCATCTTCCATATATACACTCCGGTAAAAATACCTATTTTTGGAAAATGATGTCGCCCGGTTTTTCTTACATATATAAGCTTACTAAAAAATACTTTGCGTGCTTTTTATTGTGCGCAATACTGCTGCAGGCCTGCGTGGAGAAGCGCGATACCCGGCAAAATATAGTTATAGTACATTTTTCTACCGAGCCTGCAACCCTGCACCCGGCAAATGGCACCGATATGGGCTACAGGTTTGTGGCCGAATATATTCATAAAACACTAACGCGTATTGACCTTCGCACGCAAAAGCAAATTCCGCTGCTGGTAAAATCATTGGCCCAAATATCGCCCGATAAGCTGCAATATACCTATGAGCTGCGTGAGGATGTAAAATGGGATGATGGTTCGCCGCTTACAGTTGATGATGTGATTTTTACGGTAAAAGTAAATAAAACGCCCTTAACCGCTAATCAAACACAGCGCTCCACTTTTGATAATATAAAAGATATAGTGAAAGATGCGGACAATCCGCGCCGTTTTACAATGCTGGCGAAGGACCAGTATTATAAAAACCCGCACCTTTTCGATGAGGTTTTCCTTATTCAGAAAAGTTATTGGGACCCGCAAGGCATTTTTGATAAAATGAGCATACCTGAAACCGATAACCAGAATTTTGATGCTGCAAAATACCCCGGCCTTGCACAGTGGGAAGAAGAATTTAACAAAGGTGAAACCGGCCGCGATACAGCTAAAATAAACGGTTTGGGCGCGTATAAAGTTACCGGCTGGGAAGCAGGCAGCAGCATTACGCTAGCCCGCAAAAGCAGCTGGTGGGGCCAAAACGATACATCGGTTTACAGCAAAGCATACCCCGATAAAATAATTTTTAAATTTTTTAAAGATGATGCCGCCCTTTACCTTGGCCTGAAGAAACAAACTATTGATGTATCGACCGTAATTGGCACCAGCACTTTTCTGAAACTGCGTGAGCAGGACTCGTTTAACAACCACTATTACAGCGGCGTAACCGATCAGTTCAATTATGGCTATATAGGTATGAATATGAAGCCCGATGGCAGGAAACGTAAGCCATTTTTTACCGATAAAAGAGTAAGGTTAGCCATGACGTACCTAACCCCGGTAGATGAAATTATCAAAACTATTTTAAAAGGCAAGGCTGTGCGGCAGGCGAGCTTTATACAGCCTGTAAACAAAGAATATTATAATGATACTTTAAAACTTATTAGTTATAATCCCGAAAAAGCTGCAAAACTACTTGCCGAGGCTGGTTGGGTTGATACTGATAAGGACGGTATTAGGGATAAAATAATAAATGGAAAAAAAACGCCTTTCTCATTTCAGCTTACCTATGTTGCCTCGCCAACTGGCAAGGATGCCGTTTTAATGATAAAAGAAGCCATGTATAAAGCAGGTGTTGATATGCAGCTGAACCCCGTAGATGGCGGAATGGCAATAAACAGTGCCCTTAATCACGATTTTGATATGATAATTTCTGCCTGGAGCGGTGCATCCGTACCAGAAGACCCCGAACAGATTTTCCATACCAGGAACTGGAATGGCGGCTATAACTTTGTAGGATTTGGCAATTCGGAATCTGACAGTTTAATTGAACAGGCCAGCCGCGAAACCGATGCCATGAAACGCGCGCAGCTGTTAAAAAAACTGCAGGCATTAGTTTATGAAGAAGCGCCTTATATATTTACTTATTCCGCACAGCGTAAAATTGCCATCAGCAAGCGCTTCGAAAACCCGGGCATGTATGCAGAAAGGCCCGGTGTAATACTCAACAACCTGAAGCTAAAGTAATTATGAATGTTAGATGTTGAATTATGAATGATCTCAAAGCCGAAATAATTCACCATTTACCATTCATAATTCACCATTAAAAAAATGCTGCGGTATATTTTAAAACGTATCATATTATTCATACCAACGCTTTTTGCTATTTCCCTGCTTGCATTTATTATCAGCATAAACGCTCCCGGCGATCCGGTTGACAGGCTGCTGAATGTTGGCAGCGATGATGGCGCTATGAATCAGAATATTTCGCAATTTGAAAAATTGAAAAGGCAGAAACGTGCCGAATTGGGTTTGGATCTGCCGGTATTTTATTTCGGTTTAGGTACCATGGCCGATATAGATTCGCTGCATAAAATTATCGATGCAGAGGAACGAGAAACTATCGAAAGATTACTGTATAAAACAGGAAACAGTAAACTAACAATCGCATATTACCTATCGCTTAAAAATGCTTTGCTGGTTACCGATAGTTTTGAAACTGCACTTAAATATGGCAAGCAGGCTACTGATACTTTAAATCTGGCTGTTGCAGATATAAAAGGTATGCTTACGGGCTTGCTGCAAACCCAGCAGCCGGAAGCTGTTCCAAACCAGTTCATCCTGCTGGATAGCCTTGTGCGTGATGAGGACGAATTAAAGTTTTTGTCGCCATATATCATACACGCAAAAAATGCTTTTGATAATTTAAATAACAATACACAAAGCTGGAAAACATATATTCCCTGGCTGCAGTTTTATGGCTTCAGTAACCAATATCACCGCTGGCTGGAAAATATTATCGTAAGGCAGGATTTCGGCATTTCTTACCGCGACCAGCTGCCGGTTTCGAGGCGTATCGGCGACAAAATAAAATGGTCGGTAACGCTGAGTTTTTTCTCGGTTATACTCGCGTACCTGTTAAGCATACCAATAGGAGTTTATTCGGCCTATAAAAGAAACAGCTGGTTCGATAAAACTACCGCTGCCTTGCTTTTTATGCTGTACTCCATGCCCACAGCGTTTGCAGGCACACTGCTCCTGGTAATTTTCGCTAACCCCGATTTTTTAAACTGGTTGCCCGAAAGTGGCGTACAAAATGAGTTGTTTGATCCTGCCTGGCCGCTTGTAACCAAATTAAGGCACTGGGCGCCATATCTTGTTCTGCCGGTAATTACTTTTACGTATGGCTCGCTGGCGTTTATCAGCCGGCAAATGCGTGGAGCCATGCTGGAAAGCCTCGGCCAGGATTACATACAAACCGCACGTGCAAAAGGTATTTCTGAGGCTAAGGTTATATGGAAACACGCTTTCAGGAACTCGCTACTGCCGGTTATAACGCTATTTGCCAATGTGTTTCCGCTGGCGGTTGGCGGCGCAGTAATTATTGAAACTATTTTCGGCATTCCGGGCATGGGGCTGGAAATTTATGAATCTGTACGTAATTACGATTACCCGATGATTGTTGCGGTTTTCACTATTTTTGGCGTGCTTACTTTAACCGGGTATCTGCTTGCCGATATTTTATATGCCCTTGCCGATCCAAGAATTTCTTATCATAAACCATGAAAGCGCCGGAGCAGAAAACTGATGAACTTGGCGTAAGTTTCAGCCGGTACGCCTGGCGGAGATTCCGCAAAAACAGGCCTGCGCTGCTATCGCTTTTTGTGCTTTCTGCGCTGATTTTTATTGCTGTTTTCGCCGATTTTATTGCTAACAGTAAGCCATTATATGCAAAATATCGCGGTAAAACCTTTTACCCGGCTTTCCAGTCGCTTTTTAATAGTGCCTATACCGATTCTACCCTCAACCCGACAAATGGCAGCTACGAAATTTTACAGTTTAATATTACCGACTGGCGCCAGCTGCCTTTAGAAAATGTACTCTGGCCATTAATTCCATATTCACCCAGCCAACCCGATGCTTTCAACCGCGGGTACGCAAGCCCGGTCGGAGAACAGTTTTACCAGGATGCGCAAGGCGATATAATTGCTGCCCCTGCCCGTTTCCGGCACCATTTAGGCACCACCAAAATTGGCACAGATGTGTTTTCGGGCATTATACACGCTACCCGTATTTCTTTAAAAGTGGGCATTTTAGCCATGGCAATTGCCGCTGCCATTGGTGTTTTACTTGGTGCTTTGGCCGGCTATTTTGGCGATACGCATTTACAGTTAACACGAGGGCAATATTACATGACCTGGCTGGGCGTGATGCTGGGCTTTTTTTACGCTTTTGTTGTGCGTAAATATGTTTTACGCGATGCCATGGGCGAAAGTATTTGTTTTGCCCAGGTGCAGATTTTTATTAGCCTGGCCATTTGGATATTCGCAAGCTGGCTGGCTGCATTTTCAGGCAGGTTAATTGGGCGGCTGCCTTTCCTGGATAAAAAGGTTTACGCGCCGGTCGATTCCATTATTTCGCGCATGATTGAGATCCTGGATTCCATGCCTAAGCTGCTGATTATTATTACCATTGCCGCCCTGTTCCGCGAAAAAAGCATTTACCTTGTTATGGCAGTTATAGGATTAACATCCTGGACCGGAATTGCACGTTTTACAAGGGCCGAATTTCTTAAAAACCGCGAGCTGAATTATACCGAAGCCGCGCGCGCACTTGGTTTAGGTAACCGGGCCATTATATTTAAGCATATTCTGCCCAATGCATCGGCGCCGGTGTATGTATCGCTTGCTTTTGGCATTGCGGGCGCTATTTTAGCCGAAACCAGCCTGTCGTTTTTAGGTATTGGTGTGCCGGACGATGTTGTAACCTGGGGATCACTGCTTGCAGCCGGCAGGCAGCATTTTGATGCATGGTGGCTGGTTGTTTTTCCCGGCCTGGCTGTTTTTATCACCGTAACCGTTTACAACCTTTTAGGCGAAGGTTTACGGGATGCGTTTGATCCACGGCAATAGCCGAAGCATTTTCCAGGCCTGGTATATATGGCGGATGCTGAAATTCAACCAGGATTACTAAATTGAAATTGCTTTTGGAAATATTTATAGAACTCAAACTTAAAAAACACAGGCGGTTGAAGCCGGAAGCACGATTGAGGTTGCTGAACAATGGCATTCTCAATATTTTTCCGTAAATTTCCAACGCCGCAGCCTTTTCTGTCGTCTAAACCAATAAGAAGAGACAGAACAGGAAAGTAAGTATGCAGGCGTAAACTTACAAAAGCTAAATTTTGAGCAAAGCATTGGCCGACGAGGAACTTGTAAAAGGCTGCCTCCGAAACAACAGGAAATACCAGAAGATCCTGTTCGAGAAGTATTTTTCGGACATGATGAAGGTATGCCAGCGCTATGCGAATGATGAAGATGAAGCGGGTGAAATTCTGCAGAAAGGCTTTATAAAAGTTTTTGCTAAAATTCAATCGTACAGCAATGCCGGCAGCCTCGAGGGCTGGATAAAACGTATTATGATCCGTACGGCCATTGACCATTTCCGTATGCAGCAGCGTGAGAATAAAGCCGTTATACTTGAGCTTGAAACCAATGACATGCCTGAAGAATCAACAGTAGAAAACAACCTTGCCGCTGAGGATATTCTGTTGCTTGTACAAACCCTGCCAGCTGTACAGCGTACTGTATTTAATCTTTTTGCTCTGGAAGGCTACACCCATAAAGAAATAGCTGAAGAACTGAAAATTTCGGAGGGAACATCAAAATGGCACTTATGCGAAGCGCGCAAAACACTAAAAAAAGCGCTCGCGCCGGCTTACCCAAATCGTGTGAAAGAATATGCAGCGTAAAGAGAATATAGATTTACAGGTAAAAAAAGCGCTCGACAGCATAAAACCTGCCTACCGTGAAGATTTATGGCAGGGAATTGAGAAGCAGCTGCCGCAAAAGCGCAACCCGTTTGCCGCTTACTGGCGCAGCATTGCGGCCGTATTGCTTATCTGCGGCGGCACGGCAGGCTATTATTTAACCAATAACCAAAATACCGGGCGGGCCGAAAACCAAGTTACAACAGCAGAAATACAAATTGCACAAGTTGAGAGCAAACAGCCCGAACATACCGCCGGCAATCCGGACAAGAACACTGCCGATATCATTACCATTGCGCCTGATAAAGCTACTGCATATAATCAGCTTACAGAAAATGCTTCAGGTAATAATGCAGTTGAAAACAACAACAGCAACAGTGTAAAATATTCAACATCAGCACAAAAAAATAGTATTTCAGGCAAAAGGCCAGGCAAAAAACAAGCTGAAACACAAACTACGGGCAATAATTTTAACGATGGCAGTGAAAGCGCCATATATGCAAATGCCGGAAAATACCTTGATGTAATAAAGGGAGAAATACCACTGGTGGAAAACAGCTTTAACAGCCTGCCCGGCGCAACAAGATATCCTGCAAAATCCACCGCACAAAAACACAGGCAGAAGAATTTTACAGCACTCAGCAGCGACAAGATAACAACATACGGTTTCTGGCAGAACCCAGCTTATACCGGCAGCCAGGGCAAACTTAACCTGAGTTTCGACGACAGGTTTGTTTACCTGAACGGTGAAAGGTACAGCGCCTGCCAGAATAATTTCGGCGCAGAATTTACCTTACCAAAATCGCGGTTCGCCCTGGGTATTTATCACCAGCGTTTCCTTAAACAGTTCTCATTAAAAACAAACAGCGGACTTACAGCTTCGGCAAGGCTTTTTAATATTGGCAACGGGCATGTAAAAGCGGGCTTCGGCGCAACGTATCTTTCATCCAAATTATTTAAAAATACACTTAGTTATTCGGACCAGATAGATGCCAAAGCAGGTTTTGTACATACAACACGCGAGCGCAATTTTACTTCGGAGCAGTTTACCGTAGGGGCAGATGCGGGCATATGGTACAGCAGCCCCAGGGTAATGGCGGGCTTTTCGGCGAAGAATATTAACCAGCCGCGGTTTGGCAGGCTCGAGGAAGGCCAGCGCTTAAGGCGCGAGTGGCAGATGGCTGCCGGCTACAGCATCCCTATGAATGATATTTCTGTAACACCCTGGGCCGAAGTAAGATCAACGGCTATTACAAAACAGGCAAGCGCCATGTTATTATTATCGTATAAAAACATAATAACTTTGGGCGCCGGCTACACGAATATTTCGCCGCTTACTTACCGCGGCGATGTTATGGTGCAGGCTTCCGCAGAAATAAAACAGCGCCTTATAGTTTATGGCATGTACGGGCAAAATATGGAGATGCAAAACATTGGCCTTCAGCAAATTATATTACAATCGGGCTTAAGATACCAAATAAAGTGAGAAAACTTACCTGGCTGTTTTCGGCAATTATTGTTATAGCTTTTTTTTCCTGTAGCAAAGAAGATCCTTCCATTCCCAATACAGATCTTTTCATTCCGCGCGCCTTTACGCCCGATGGCGATGGCATAAACGATACCTTTATAGTAAAAGGCACCAATATTGAAAAGTTTTATATAGAAATTTTTGATGAGGCCAAAACCAAGGTTTTCATGAGCAGCGATATGAATACAGGCTGGGACGGAAAGTATAAGAACCAGCCAATGCCCGCAGGCAATTACCTTTGGGTTATTGATTATACAAAAACCGGCAAGCCAGGCAGGAAACAAACCGGCTATGTAGAACTTATACGCTAAATGGACAATTGCAGATTTGTTTTTGAGCAAGGGCTGAATATTTAATAGCTTTGCATTATGCTGCGAAATGCTACTTTAAACGATTTACCTGCCATAGTTGACATTTATAACCAGACCATTGCCGGCCGAATGGTTACTGCCGACCTTGAACCGGTTAGCATTGAAAGCCGCATACCATGGTTCCATACGCACAGTTTAAAACGGCCGCTACAGGTTTGGGAACAGGGAAACACTGTAATTGCCTGGCTCAGCTTTAAAGATTTTTACGGAAGGCCCGCTTACCGGCATACTGCCGAAATTGCCATTTATATACATCAACAGCACCGCGGCAAAGGCCTTGGCGCGCTTTTACTGCAGCAGGCTATTAACTGTTGCGCTGATTTAGAAATACATACCTTGCTTGGCTTTATTTTCGCGCACAACCAGCCAAGCGTAAGCTTATTCCGGAAATTCGGCTTCGAAACCTGGGCTCACCTGCCCGCAGTAGCAAAGCTGGATGATGAGCTGCGCGACCTGCTTATACTGGGAAAAAAAATTTAAACCTGTTTAGACTTACATAAATATGCTTCTGCAAATTAGTGCTAGGTATTTTCGGCCAATGTATATATGTACATTCGCCACCTGCTAAAAGCACAGCCTGTTAAAAATCTATTTTAAACATTTAGCCAAGTACACAGCCGTATTGCTTAAATTTGAAACGGCAATGGCATTTTTATACTAAAACCTTAAAAATAAAGTTACATATAAGAGCTGCCGGTTTTATTAACTGATTTATATTGTTTGCCGATGGCAAAACGCTACACCCTATATATACCTTACTTCAGAAATACCTTTAGCAGCCGCATGCGTACAGCTGCAGCCTGCCTGTTTGTTATTTTACTGCTGGCAAACTGTACCGCACCCAAAGGCACCCAAACGGGCGATGCCGGCACCAGGAAAAACAGGGGCGCCGCCTTTGACAATACGCCAGAGGCCATGTACGAATTCGTTCGCGATAACGATATCCGCACCATTCAGTTCCACAAATCGGGCCTTGTTAATACTTACCCGGTAATTGATCTGGCTGCCAATGAACAGCTTACTTTAAAGTTCGATATACTTGGCGCCGGGCAAACCCGCAACATGCAGTACACCTTTGTGCATTGCGATGCCAACTGGAACCGTAGCAATATTCTGCAAAGCGATTATATAGACGGGCTTTTCCAGGATATCATCACCAATTTCAGCTTTTCTACCAGTACTTATAAAAAATATACACATTACCGTTTAGATTTTCCTTCATCCAACATGCGCCCTAAAATATCGGGCAATTATATGCTTATTGTGTATGAAGATGATATAGAGCAGCCTTTGCTGGCACGCAGGTTCTATGTTTATGAGCGGCAGGTTTCGCTTACCGCCGAAGTAAAACGCGCCACTTACAGCAAATACCGCAATACGCACCAGGAAATAGATTTCACCATCAACACACAGGACCTTACACCGCTCGATGCCTTTAACGATATACAGGTGGTGCTTAAGAAGAACTGGAACACCATAACAGAAATAAACGACCTGAAGCCTACTTATGTACACGACAGAGGCTTGGTTTATAACTACGAGGAAGGAAACCTTTTTGAGGCCGGGAACGAATACCGCGCTTTTGATACGCGCGATGTGAGGTTTAAAGGAATGGGTATAAAAACTTTCGTTTTCGACTCCTTATTCCACGCTGTTTTATTTACAGATGAAGACCGCTCATACAAAACCTACAGCACTTATATTGACCAGAACGGAAATTATACCATTACTACGCGCCGTGGTGGAGATGCATCAACCGATGCCGATTATATAGATGTACAGTTTAAGCTGAAGCCGAGCTATGCCGAAGAGCAGAAAACATATATATACGGCGCACTTACCAACTGGCAGATTGATGAACGCTTCCGCATGAATTACAACGTACGCGATGGCTATACCTGTAATGTATTGCTAAAACAAGGTTATTACGATTACGAATATGTTGTAGTTAATGAAAAAGGCGAGTTTGTACCATCCGTTTTTGAAGGAAACCATTGGGAAACTGAGAACAACTACTCTATTTTTGTTTACTATAAACCACGTACAAAGCTCGGCGACAGGCTGGTAGGTGTTTACCAGCTCAACACAACTACAAAATAGCCTATTGCTTTTTTGTAAGTTATGTATAGTTGTAAAAGCTGATGTCTGTTTCCTTATGCAATGGCTTGCCGTGAATAATATGCGCTGCCATTTCCTGCGCAAGCAAGGGCGCCAGAATTACACCTCTTGTTCCTAATCCATTAAATATACCAATTTTCTTATATTCCGGATGGAGGCCTAAAAACGGACGACGCTGTTTAACTGTTGGCCTTATGCCAGCTTCATGCGCTAGAATTCTATACGGCACATCAATTAGCTTCTGCAGTTCTGTTTCAAGCTCTTGCCTGGCTTCGGCAGTAGGAGAAACATCAAGCATTTGCCATTGATAAGTAGCGCCAACTTTGAATAAACCTTTCCGCAGCGGAACAATATAAATGCCTTTGTTTATGATCTTTTCTGTTTGTAAACCCGGCGCTTCAATGGTTAAAACATCGCCTTTGGCAAGGTTAAATGGCAGCCAGCTAAAGTACGGGTTATAAATAGCCTGGTAGCCTTCGCAAAATATTATTTTCTTAGCTTTAATACCTTTATAAGCTATGCCTCCGTCATTCAAAAGCAGTGCGTCGAAATCAAAATTATCTTGCAGCAAATTACCGCTTTCAGCCAGCTTGTTCCGGTAGCCTTGCAGAAGTGTTTGCGTATCCAGATAACCGCCGTTTTTGATCTCACAAATACCAAAAGAAGCATTTTTCAGCCCTTCTATATATTCGTCCTTGGAAAAATGCTTTATATATTCTGCCGTTTCAGTGTCTTTAAATTTCTGCTGGTTGATCAAAAAATCATCCTCCGAAGCAAAAATGCGTACAATGGGTTTTTTGTGATAAAATTCAGAACTGAGGTATTTTTCCAGTGAGGTATATATGGAATCTGCCGCTATGGAAGTTTCTTTAGCACGCCAGGCGAGTGAAAGCCTTCTTCCAATAACCAGGTTAAACATACCTGCCGCCACGCGCGATGCATTTCCTTCATTTTTATCAATTACCAGAACTTGCCTACCTTCCTGTCGCAGGCAAAAATGCAGTAAAGTACCGGCCAGCCCCTGCCCTACTATTATAAAATCGTAAAAATTCTGAGGGCGTTCTTTTACTATTGGCAAGTTGTTTTCCACGCGGCAAATTTACGCATACATTTGCAGCATAGGTAAAACCAGCGGCAGCCGAAGTATTTTTTTCGTGTTACATATATGGACATTGCGATAAAAAAATATGAAATTACATAGCTTCGCAACAACTTCTATATCTGAACCGGAAATGCGCATAAACTATATTTTACTGATAATTACTTTACTTGTAGTTTCTGCCTGTAATTCAAAAAGTGATAAAAAGCAAGCTGTAAAAGAGCCTGTCGCCAGTAATTCCCGGAGCATGAAAGCAGCCACGGAGCAGGATCTCGCGCCTTTTCTGCTGAAAAACCATATGATACTGGACTTTAAGAACG
This sequence comes from Bacteroidota bacterium, assembly GCA_036846145.1. Taxonomy (GTDB): domain Bacteria; phylum Bacteroidota; class Bacteroidia; order CAILMK01; family CAILMK01; genus DAIUCM01. The sequence goes on along the minus strand of DAIUCM010000023.1, from coordinate 24,054 downwards.
GCGACCTGAATAACGACAATTTAACGGATGTAATTCTGATACAGAAAGCGAAAGATGAAGAACAAACATCAAGCGTAACTGAGCATCCAACACCAAGGCCTGTAATGTTGCTTTTAAGACAAAAGGATGGTAGTTTAAAGTTAGCGGCCCGCAACGATAAGCTTGTTTACTGCGTGGATTGCGGTGGCGTTTTCGGCGACCCCTATGAGGGAATTAGCATAAAGGGAAATTATTTTTCAATAGAGCATTATGGCGGAAGCGCCTGGCGGTGGAGCAAAATAATTACATTCAGGTACGATAAAGCAACAAAAAACTGGTTATTGCACAAAGATGGCGGCGTTTCATATCATTCTGCGGAGCCGGAGACCACAACAACCACTAAAGTGCAAACCGTGAAGGATTTCGGCATTGTAAAATTTACAGATTACGATATTTACAAAGAATGGGAAGAAGCTGAAACAAACGCAGAATAACGGTTTTCCATATATCAATCAGCCAAAAAATGCCTGAAGTCCTATTTTTTTGCAGTTATTTCACTGATCTCTTAAACTCTACTGGCGTTTGCCCAACCATCTTTTTAAAGAACCTTGAGAAATAGGAATACTCTTTAAAATTGAGCTGATCCGCAACCTGGTTTGCAGTAATTTCTGCATGTGCGAGTAAACGTTGGGCTTCCAGAATTACGCGTTCATGAATGAGTTGGCTGGTGGTTTTATCGAGATATTTTTTGCAAAGTTCGTTGAGATATTTTACGCTGAGATGTAGTTTCTCGGCATAAAAAGCAGGCGATTGTTCCTTTGTGCTGTACTGCTCAATCAATACCTGCAAAGCCTGTAGCTGCCATTGCCCGGAATCTTTTTGCAAGCTTTCTTTTTCCTGTGAAATGCATCTTCCCAAACGAATCAGCAAAATATCAAGATAATCTTTTATAAGATCATTTTCCTTAGGATAATATTGAATATATTCCGTTTTTAATTCATGGATAATATTCAGGAGGAATGGTTGCTGCTCGTTTCCCTGCAGGTTTAAATATTTGATATTTTTCCGGTAAAGGGTATAATCCGCAGGCTTTTTATGCGCGAAATAGCATTGAAGAAATTCCGCATCAAAGAACAAAATTTCACCTTCTATATCTGCAGAAAAAGACCAGTTGTGCACTTCGCCCGGCATAAGAAAAAACCACACGCCGGGCTTTACATTATAGTTTACAAAATCTATGGTATGATTTCCGCTGCCTTGCGAAATATATACGATGATAAAAAAATCGTGGCGATGGGGTTTGGTTACAAAACTATGTTCAGTTAAATGGCTGCTCAGCGCGTTGATATAGAAATGCTGCTCGGTAGAAAGCGCATTACCGAAATCATCAATTCCATAAACAGGGAGCCCGTTTTTTGACATTGCCATTCAGCAATTGAGGTGGTAAAGAAATTACTCGTACAGAATTTTAAAAACAGCCTTTTTTATTTTTGTTGATCCTTCGCCACTTCTAAGACCCGGCATATGAATATCCCAGGGATAAAAAATGGCGAACTCGCCTTCACTTAGTTTAATGTAAGATTTACAGCTGTTAAAGAAAGCCACTTCTCTTTCCGGATTATAAGGCATGGTTGGCTGCTGATTATGTAATATTTCGTAGCCTATATTCTCTTCACCTTTTAGAATTATCTGGATATCGATATACTTTTGGTGGGCTTCAGCCTTCCCATCCAACAATGGTTTGGTTTCATATTCCTGCACAATAACGAAAACATTTTCTCCATCTACTGAATATTTTCCGTTATCAAAATCTAAAAGTTGGTTATTTTCTGCAAACTTTATGGCCTGTGCAAATCTATCTCCCAGGCATTTATAAATATTAATATTATTGATTTTATCAACAATCATTTGCTTTTTTTATTGCGCAAGATAAGTCATTAGAATTTCTTAAATTACTTTCCCGCAATAAATACTACCAGGATATTAATATTTAGTCTTGCAATTATTGATTTGTGAAACTTCGGGTGAATTTAGTTTCATGCAAGCCGTGTTTTAAATTCGTACAAGCCGTTATAAGCGATAAAACAAGACAACATGGTGCAAATAGCATAAAAAAACCATTTTAATAATTTCAAAACAGGCGCAGAGCTTTTTCTAATACAGTATTACCGATAAAAGCATCTGTTTTATAGTTCTTTCCAACTGTAAATTAAAATATAATACAAGCTTAACCTGCAACAAACTATAAAAGGAGACGAAAGTGTTTTTACGCCATATTACGGAAGCTTACTTTTCCACTGCCTTACCTACACCTATGAAAACCGAAGCAAAACAGGCTATTTATGTTCGTGCTTTAGCCCTTTGGAATATTTTTCATCGTAACGGTAAAAAATAGCGATCCAGCCACTGCGGCCTAATCTGAAATTAATGGGCGATAACAGCAGCGAAACAACCGTTATAACCGCTAAAATTACAGGAATGGAAAGCGCACTTACAATCAAATACAATGCTAGTAAGATAGCAACAATTTCCGCTACAATAAAAGCATAACTAACATACATGGCACCGTAATAATAACCTGCTTCGGGTGTAAATACCAGTCCGCAAACATTACATTTTTCATTCATTTCCAGCATTCGGTTTATGTTCCAGTTTAGCGGGTATTTGAATAGCTTTCCTTCGTGGCAACGTGGGCATTTGCACTTCAGAATATTGAGTGTTGTACTGCTTTTGGTATCCATAACTTTTTATTTACCTAACGCAAACTTCGCCACATTCATTCATGGATTTATGGCACGAATGTCGGTTTGTGTAGCATGAAAAGCGGGATTTTTTTTTGATATATACATATCAATGTCGTTTAGTTAAGGATCATTCATGATCATCAGAAGTATTGACCATTAAATTTCCAATTCCAATTTTGCCCTTCAAAGCCGGGCGGGCTTGTTACTTTGGCTTAGCCCAAAGTAACCAAAATCCAAGGCTGTAAATTATATTCGCTAAAAATAGCTTTAAAGCATTTATCACCCGCAACCCGAACCGCCAGTTCTTGCATCAGTTGTTGTTCTTTTGCGTTGGCTCTGCGGGTTGCTCCGTAAGCTATTTTATCTTTTGCTTCAAGTTCAAAGCATTTTTCACCAACATCATATATGCTTTAAAACTATTTTCTTAACGCTTATAATTTAAGGCCGTTTCATCGCACAGAATTTAATTTTTGTCTAATGCACGATTTTGTTCGTAACTAAACGACATTAAAATAGATATGCTAAAAAATGCTTTCATGTACGCTATTTCTATGATTATGTTAATGAACTTTAAGAGAAGTTAAATTAGGTTAAAGTCAATGCTTTAACCTCGTAAAGCTGGTTTAAGAAAGTATTATTGCGAAGTATAAATCCTTTGCATAAAATACAATGAAAAATCCTGCTGCCTTAGTAATTCTTATCTTAATTTGTTTGATGTGTAAAAACGCATCTGCGCAGAAGGAAAATGTAATTACGGGCAAATTATGGGATGAAAGAACTGCACCGGTGAGTTATGCGAATGTAATGCTGGTGAAAGTTTCGGATAGCGCATTAGTTACAGGAACATTAACCGATACAAACGGAAATTTCATTATAAAATCACCTGCGCCAGGAATTTATTTTCTCCGTATCAGCGCCATTGGTTTCGCAGAGATAAAAACGCCGCCTTTTGATATTACAGAAACTACAAGAGGGAAAAATTTCGGAAGTATTATACTGAAAGATGATGTAAAAAAGCTAAAAGAAGTAACCATTTCTGCGTTGCGGCCGACCATTACGCACAAACCGGACAGAATGGTGGTAAGTGTTGAAGGAACGGCAATGGCAGCGGGCAGCACGGCTTTTGATGTATTATCGAAAGCGCCAGGTGTGTTTATAGATCATGAAGGAAATATACAGCTCAACGGGCAGGCAGGCGTTACGGTGATGATAGATGAGAAACTTACTTATTTATCCGGTAGAGATTTGCGTGTTTTCCTGGAAGGAATGTCTGCCGAGAATATCAAAAACATCGAAATCATTACACAGCCTTCCTCTAAATACGATGCGGAAGGTTCTGCCGGAATACTGAATATTAACCTGAAAAAGAACGAGCAGCAAGGCGTAAAAAGCAGCGTTTACACTTCATACACTTTCAATGGCAAGCAGCATGGTTATTCTACCGGCGGAAATATTTATTACAAAAGCGGCAAATGGAATTCTTTCGCAAGCCTGGATTGGTCGAGGCGCGCTGGTGGCAGGGATGCAACTTTTACGCGCGTATTTTTCAGTCCGCAGCAAACCACTTATTTCGACCAGGTTGCTGATGGCAATTTTATAAGTAAAGGCCCGTCAGCGCGATTGGGAACAGATTTCAGCATCAATAAAAATCACAGCATCGGCTTGATGGCGAATTATACTGGCAATAACAACAATGGTAATTTTCTTACCGAAACATTTATCGGCAATGAGCCAAATAAACCAGGCGAATTTATTGATGCGGATAATGTCAGTAGCGGGCGCTATTCGAACTTCACTACCAACCTGCATTACCTGGGGAAGCTGGATACTTCGGGAACCGCTTTATCTGCCGATCTGGATTATGCGGATGTAAGCCACTTTGGGAAAATGAATTCCTATAACTATTTTTACAAGGCACAGGATATGCAGCTGGTTACAAAGGACTTTCTTTTTTCGGATGTGCCCAGCCGTTTCGATATTTATGCCGCTAAAATAGATTTTACCAAGCCGCTGAAGAATGATTACAAAGTGGAAACGGGCGCAAAAGTGAGCCGTGTGGATGTAGATAATGCTTCAGTTTTTTATTTAAATAATGGTGATGCGCCAATACTTGATACGCTGCGGACAAATCATTTCAAATACCGTGAAAATATTTATGCGGCGTATGTAAATGTCAGCGGGAAATTAAGCAGGCGTGTTACGGTTCAGGCAGGTTTGCGCGCGGAACAAACGCAATCGCTGGGAAATTCTTTAACAACAAAACAGGTAACGGAGCGCAATTATCTCGATTTCTTCCCGACGCTTTTTATACAGCAGCATGTAAGCGATAATTACCAGGTAAAATACAATTACAGCCGCCGTTTGGAGCGCCCGTATTACGGTGACCTGAACCCGTTTATATCATACCGCGATCCATATACCTGGTGGCAGGGAAATCCTTACCTGCGGCCGGAATACATAAATACCGTAAGCATCGGACAAACGTTTAAGCAGACCTATAATGTGGAAGTGGAATACCAGTACAACCGCGATGTGGTTTCTGAATTGCCCATTTTGGATGCGGAGCGCACAACCACGGTTTATTACGTTGGCAATGTAAATAATGCGCATTTTGCGAGCCTCACCGCGCTGGCGCCTTTAAAGATCATGAAAAACTGGGAAACGCAGAATACGCTTGTGGTTTCGTACAACAGGTTCAATATTAAGGAGAAAGGTGTGCTGATGGTGAACGACAGGGCGCACTATATGCTGCAATCTAACCACACCCTGGTGCTTCCGCTGGATATACGCATGGAACTGAATGTGGGTTACATCAGTGCCATGGCGCACGGACTGTACCGGATAGAGCCGCGCTGGTGGTTTCATACGGCTTTTAAGAAGAGTTTCCTGGATAAAAAGTTGGACCTGAGCCTGAATGTAAATGATATTTTCAAAGGTCAGCGGCTAAAACTAAACGGCAGCGGCGGAGAAAATATCCACGAGTTCGACCAGTATTTCCGCAACCGTTATTTCGGCATTACCTTACGCTACAATTTCAGCAAAGGGCAAAAAGTAGATGAGCGCCGCAGGAATAATTTCGAAGAGTTGAATAGGACGGGTGGTTGAGGTTTGCTTTGCTGGCTTAAAGCATTTTTTTGGGGGTTGGATATATGGGAATGATTGAAAAGTTTGCAACAAAAAAGGGATATGCATATTCGCACATCCCTTGCCTGTTATAATATTATAAATCTTAAACCTTCAGGTTACAAGAATTTAAGTAATTCCTCAGCTGATTTGCAATAGACTGTTTTATATCTACAATCTTCACGTAAGTTTTAAACTTTTCAAATCCGTAGTTCGCAATAAGTTCACCTAATGATGAATTCAAGAAAGAAGAAGATAATGCGTGCGCATCTTTAAAAGATAGTTCGACAACTCGTTCATGCCTGATAAAATCATCAAGGAAAGTGAATAGCCGAAAACCTTCAGCATTGGTGACTGTATCGTCAACAACATCTATTAAATTATGTCTCATAGCTATTTAACTTCAAAATTACACAAATATTTCAATCCCACAAACTATCAATAACCGTTTCGTCATCAATAGCCATTCCATTAATGTTAATAGTTACTTCAACAACAGTACCAATAAAGTGTTCTATCGGGTTCTTACAGTACCTGTCTCTCTGTTGGTTACACATCAACAGGACATCATCAGAAAAAATTCGCATTATACTGTTAGATGATTTCACAAATGAATAAATATTGTTTAATCCCTTACCTTTATTATGCGGTTTAGAGAAAGATGATTTATTCACTTCCAGCGCCCATTGAACACATTCCCAGTTTGCTTTTTTAGGTTGATTATTAGCGGAAAAATATCTGTTGGCTGTGGTCGCAATTCCTTGTCCAATATCGCCTACAACTATTTTAATCTGGTTAGATTTTGGAAAATATTGCGAGAAAATATAAGCATCAATTGGCGAATTTGCGTGGTCATAAACATTGTTGATCAGCTCGGCAATACTCAGATCCAGCATTGTGGTGTCTTTCCCTTTGCATTTAGCACCAAAATATTTTGAGGCTTTCATGATATATTCATCCATGTGCTCGGTATCCAATCGTTTGATTGGCATTGCTGTGCTGCTTGGAATAAAATCTACTGTTTGCGATTTCTGATAATTCGATAAGCAGAATTCTCTTAACCCAATTTCGGAAAGACATTGACCAACCCTTCCTTCAGGCATTTTGAGAAATACATTACAACCATTCGCTTTGAGGTATATTATGGACATTGCAAGCATTACAACTTCCAATGGCTCAATAAAATCATGTTCCCGAAGGTCAAAAGTAATACGAGCGCCCGTATCAAACTCCAAACCCGAAATCAGATCGTATAATTCGCTGTAGTTTCTTATATTTCTGAGAGGAATTTCGTATGCTGAATTCACGCTGATGTTTATAGTTTCGGCAAGTTAACAAAAAGGTACTTATTCCATATATGCGTACCTATAAAAATGCTTTAGTTAATTGAAACACATTGTCCATTTTCGCACATAAACTGTTCAGAAAATTAAAATTCAAATTTCTACACAAGAATACATTTATCTCCAAATCAACATCTTACCATCCCGGCCTGGTTTTTAACCAAAATTAACAAGCCTTAACTTGCGCTTAACTAATTTTGCGCGCTGAGGCATTTAGTTTTGTACGCAACAAACCTCAACCAAATCATGATCGGCCGCATTGTAAGCTTGTTTTTCGCAGCGTTTTTTATCATCATCTTCCAGGCAAAAGCACAAAATTCCATCTCCGGTAAAGTGCTGGATGGCAATGGCGCGCCGCTGCCCGGTGCCAGTATGGTTCTGCTCGATTCCACCAACAAAAAGCTTGTAAAATCTGTGCTTACAGATAGCCTCGGCCAATTCGCTTTCGAGCGTTTGGTGCAGGGAAAGTATTTTTTGAAAGGTATGTATATGGGCGGCGAAACCTGGCAAAGTGATGCTATAAATCTTAGCGGCGCGGATATAAAACTTCCATATATCACTCTCAAGGAAAATGCTTTAAAGGAAGTTACGGTGGTTGCGCAAAGGCCGTTTATAGAGGTAAAAGGTGATCGCTTGGTGGTGAATGTGGAGAACAGTATTGTTAGTGCGGGCTCCAATGCGCTGGAAGTTCTGGCACGCTCGCCCGGTGTAAATGTGGACCAGAATGATAATATAAGCCTGAAAGGAAGAGCCGGTGTAAATGTAATGATTGATGGCAGAATTGTACCTGTTTCCGGAAGCGATCTCGCCAATCTGCTGAAAAACATGCAGGCCAGCCAGATAGACAAAATAGAGATAATCAGCAATCCTTCAGCACGATACGATGCAGCCGGAAATGCAGGAATCATCAACATCAAAACCAAGAAAGACCAGCGCATGGGTTTTAATGGCAGCGTTAATGCAAGCGTTGGTCATGGTTTTTACCCAAAAGCGAATACCGGTTTTAATATCAATTATCGAAATAAAAAATTCAATCTTTACGGAAATTACAATTATTCTTACAGCGAAGGATTTAATAACCTCATTTTAACGCGAAGATTCTACACCGGCCAGGCGTACAAAAGCCCTTTCAGCAAGTACGAGCAGGAGCATTATACGCATTTCCCGTTCCAGAATCATAATGCGGGTTTCGGTATGGATTACACCATTTCCAGCAAAACAAGCACAGGCATAAATTTTACAGGTTTAAGAGGAAATCTGCGCAAAAGCGGCGATGTAAAATCCAATGAAACCGATACGAATAATATCAAAATCGGCAGCTTCAACACACAAAATGTTGGGAAAAACAACTGGCTCAATTTCTCCACCAACGCTTTCCTGAAACATACTTTCGATTCTACAGGAAAAGAGCTGAGTTTTGATGCTGATTATGGCCGCTACCGGACGCACAATATTCAAACACTGCAAACCGGGTATTTCAACGCTAGCGGAATTGCCACGCGGCCGGTTTACATCCTGGACAGCGACATCAACGGAACAACGCAGATCCGCTCGCTGAAAACCGATTATGTGAATCCGCTGAAAGGTGGAAAACGCTGGGAAGCAGGTTTAAAAACAAGCTTTGTAACTGCCGATAACAAACCTACTTTTTATGATGTAAGCGAACCGGGAAATCCGGTTTACGACAGCGGGAAAAGCAATCATTATATCTACAACGAAAATATAAACGCTGCATATTTTAATGCAAGTAAGGAAGGTGAAAAATGGAGTTTCCAGCTTGGTTTGCGCGCGGAACAAACCAATATTAAAGGCATCCAGAAAATCACCAACCAGGTTTTAGATACAAGTTACCTGAAGCTTTTCCCGAGCCTCGCCGTACAGCGAAAACTGAATAAAAATCACAATTTAGGTATTACGCTCAGCCGCAGAATTCAGCGCCCGCATTACCAGCAACTCAACCCTTTCCGTTATTACATGGACCCATCAACTTACGCGGAAGGAAATCCCACGCTGCGGCCTGAAACAAGCTATAATATAGAGTTGCAACATACTTTCAGGCAGAAGTTTGTGACCTCATTTACTTACGCTTACACCACCGATGTTATTACGCACATGCTGCTACCATTGCCGGAAAGAATTACTGTGCAAACCGAAAGAAATTTAGCCATAAACCGCTATTACAGTATCAGTGCGGCGTATCCTTTCCAGTTTTATAAATGGTGGGGAAATGTAACCAATATCAATGCGTATTACAGCCATTACGAAGGGAATCTTGCCAATACAAACTTAGATTACGGCTTGCCGACTTATACCATCAATTCTACCAACCGTTTCACTATTTCGCAAAACACCAGCGCGGAACTTGGTATTAATTACAATGCTAAAAACCGTTTCGGATTTATGGAAATGGAACCGCTCTGGATGCTGAATGCCGGTATTTCGCAATCTGTTTTAAAACGCCGCGGCACGGTACGATTAAATGCCAATGATATTTTCTGGAGGGGTTATCCGCGCGCATCATCTTACTACAGCAATTACAACGAAACCTTTGTCGCTTATCGCGATACAAGAGTTGTTACATTACAATTCATTTACCGTTTCGGGAAAAATACCGTTGCGCCAATTCGTAAACGCAGCGGCGGCGCGGAAGAGGAGAAACGCAGGGTTGGGCAGTAGTTAATGTGCCAATTAGCCAATGAAATACAAAATGCTGGCGCAAGATTTAGCGAAGCGGTTCTTGTGACGCTGACATATATCATTTGCTCATAAAATGCATTCGAAGCGTGATGTTCCAGTTTTACAAAAAGTGGAACATCTAATCGCATATATGTACTGCTTCAAAAATGCTTTAATTTTTCTACAATACTTTTTTAAAAGTAAACATCATTATTATTTCTTCCTGGTCGTTTGCAGAAGCAGGCATTCCAACAAAATCAAAACTATAAATCAAGCTGCCGTTATTGGTAGAAGTATGGAAGCCAAATTTCGGTGTATTCTTGTAAAATCCGAAAGGCTGCAAACCTTGTATGATCCCATATTGAATTCCTGTCCAGTTAACGCCTTTAGCTTTGGGATTATTTGCGGAAATACTGAAGTCGTAAATAACATTACCTTGTGGAATATTATTAACGGGATATATTGCTACCGTTGAGTATTCAAAACCTAATTTCACAACAGGCTTTCTATATTTATTGCTAAGTGCAAGTCCGAAATCCATGCCAAGCAAAGGGCTCAAACGGTCGCCGAAAAGCATAGCGCCAATAACTGCATTTGTACTTAGTTCAACGCGTTGTTTGCCTTCTTTACCATTAATTTTAAATCCTAATCCATCACGCTCCAAACCCAATTTGTAGCTGCGCCGAAGATCCTTTTTCTGACTTGAAAGCATTTTTTGCGCTTCGCCTATATGGAAATTTCCAAGCTTATTGATAGTTGAAGAATCTGCCATATAAAAATGCATTTCCACGTTTTTCGCCAGGTCGTAAATGGTATAATGTATTTTAGGTAAGTTGAATTGGAAACGTTTTTTCTCCGCATCAAGATCAAAAGGTTCTTCGGTATAAGCATCGCAGGCGGCTTTCATTCTGCGCTGTCCTTCTTTACTTATCAAATAATGAATTCTGTGTGTGGAATTGGTGATTTGCCCGTTTTGCAAAGCTTTATTATAATCTGTAACAAACAGGCTTTTCAGCGAATCTGCACGATCATATTTTGCAAGTTCTTTCAGTGATGAGCCAATAATATGCAGCTGGCTGTTTCCTTCAATTTGTATGATCAAAGTATCTTTTAATGTACTAGGATTTTCCTGTGCATTTACGGTTGAAAAAAAGGCAAGGCAAGCCCATATCGTAAGGTTAATTACAATTTTCATATATTTGGTTTTAATATTTTATTAGTTGTTAAGCGGGAATTCTTTACTGAGTTTCAGTACCGTTGCAGGCTGTGTTTCGCCGGTTGTTTTTTGCCTGGTCTTAAGAATGTTCACTTTGAATTTTATCTTGTTCCCAGCCAGTTTTGTTTCAGGTTCCGGCTGTGTAATTTCAACTTCATTAAAGTCAATTTCAACAAATCGTTTCTTGCTTTTCTTTGTTTTTGGTGATGTCGCAACCAGGTTATTCTCCGTTAGAATTACTTCAGGAATTACACTTTCCGAAACGGAATCTTTTATAGTCGTAAAAGCGATCTCAGGATTTGTTTCAGTAATTGAATTTTCAATTTTTCGACTTGTGTTTTCCGATCTTACAATATTTCCGGAAAGCAGGCCTGTGTTTTCAGTTGAAGCAAAATTATCAACTTCTGGTAAAGTAATTTCATTTGTTTTTTTAACAGCTTTCACATCTTGAAATACAATGTCCGGCTGCTGCTCCAATGTGGTTTTTATAAATAGTCCACCAAAACCAAGAAGCAAAATAATACTTGCAGCAATAGCCAGGATAAACTTCCTGTTGTTGTTTTTCTTCTCAGGCAAAGCGTTTTCCAGCAATTCCCATTTGCTTTGCAACGATGGCTCGTAACCAGCCGGCAAGCTGTCCAGCAAATCTATTTTATTACGTATATTTTTATCGTCCAAATGTTCCATAGCTCACATTCATTTTCTCCAACATCAATTGTAAACTTTTACGCGCTTTTGCCAGCTGCGTGCGGCTTGTGCTTTCGGTTACGCCAAGTGTTTCGGCAATTTCGGCGTGTGTAAATCCTTCAATTACAAACAAGTTGAAAACAGTGCGGTAACCGGTTGGCAGTTGCAGAATGAGATTATAAATTTCTTCTGCGGAAAGCTGTTGCAAAACGTCAGAATCGTCGGCCAAATAATGCAGATCATCGGCTGGTACAAGGCTTAAATTACTTTGTTTGCGCAATTCCATCAGGCTTTCGTTCACCATAATTTTCTTCAACCAGTAAAAAAAGCTTTTTTCATCTTTCGATTCGAACTGGTGTATGTTCTGGAGGCATTTCATAAAACCTTTCATCAGGCAATCCTCCGCATCGGCCTGCTTACCAATATACCGGAAACAAACCCTGTACATCGGCGCGTAAAGTTTCTCGAACAGCATTTTCTGCGCTGCGCGATCGCCTTTTTTACATTTTGCTATAAACGCTGGTTCTAGCGCTATCATTTCTGGTTTGTTGTGGTTTTAATTGCCTTAATGCAGATAATGTTTCAGGCGTTGCCTGCAAGTTAAAAAAAATTATATTTACAATGCAAATTGCTGATTCCCATATATAATATGCATGTAAAATGCTTTGTATAAAATTACTGATTTACACTTTTAGCCAGCCGTTTACTCAAAACTAAAATAATTAGCAACTGGAAAATGAAGCCAATTAGCAGGAAAATACAGAACTCATTTATAGTGCCATCAACAGCTTTTTCCATACTGCGGAAACTCCAATACGTTGGCAAAATGGCCATAAAATGTAAAGCTTTGGAAGGCAGAAAATAGATCAGCGCGGGAATTATCATCAGTATGTTTACGATTTTCATCTGCGCCAAGCCTTCGATCCTGTTCTTCGCGAAAGTACCCAGAACAAGTGAAATTACGGGTGCGGCAAGGCTAAATAAAACGCATATAAACAACTCCTTAAAAATGCTTATGCGTACAATTCCACCAAAATGAATCAGCGTAAAATTAACTACAGACGAAATAATAATTCCTACAAAAAGTCTCGACAAAACCAGTTGCAAGCCGCTGATCGGCAGCACATTAATAGCCTGCCAGATGTTTTCTTCTTTTTCTTCGAGAAATAAAAATCCGTAAATAAAACCAAACATGGTTGCGCTTTGTAAACAGGCCCACATGAGGATGACCGGAGAATAGTCTTGTAATGCGGGATAAGAAGCAAATACCCATGGTAGCACAAAACGGATAAGCCCGAAACAGATGAACGGGAAAAATAATAATCCCTTAAAAACCGGATCGCGGAAAGAAGTGCGCAGATCGTTGAGGCTGAGCGTTATAAAATGGCTCATAGCATTTTGCTTTTAACTATTTTTACGGCGAAAAACCACATTGCCAGCGCCCAAAAAACCGCCGTTATCCATATAAGGAAAGTAAAAAAAATGCTTTGGGTTTCGAATGCGCCGCGCAAAATTTCTATGCCGCCGGCAGATGGAATGAAGGCTGTATAACCATATTTCCCGATACCAAAAAGCGGTAAAAACGGTATGGCTGTAATGATGAAAACAGGAATACTCAGCATCAGAAACTGGTTGAAAGTTTTGCTGACGGCGCCGACAATAAATCCCATACAACAGAACATCAAAGCAGATAAAACCACCGAGCCAAACAACTGCAGAAAATTAAAATCAAATCCGCGAATTGTTATCGTCATTATAAACGCAACAAGCGTGGAAAGCGCCGTTAAAACCAGGATTTTTGAAAGTAAATATTTCTCCACTTTTACCGGTAAAACTGCAACGGCCTGCAAAGTATTCTGGTTGCGGTCGAACATCCACATTACACCGGCAAAAATATAACCTGTAACTACCGGATCGTTATAAATTAAGATGATGAGTACGTTGGTTAAATTGCCTAAAGGTTTCAACAGGAAGAATAAACCGATATACAAAAAAGCCATTACCGCAGCCAGTATAAACAGCTTGTTCCGGTGCAGCAGAATTGTATCCCATTTCAATAAATGCGCGAGATGTTTCATGCCAGTTGTTCGCCGGTTAGTTTAATGAAAACATCTTCCAAAGTAGCTTCCTGAGAATGGATTGTCGCTAAATTATTTGCCTTCAAAAGCTGCAGGAATTCCGGGTTTTCACCAAGATTTTGCATGGGGAAAATAGCTTCTGCGGAATTGGGTTGCGTAACTTTTACGGTTCTTTCACCGTGTTGTAATTTTAGATCCGATGGTTTTGCAAGCGCTTTTATTTCACCTTTATACAGCAATGCAACTCTGTCGCAAAGCTGGTCCGCATCGAACATATTATGCGTAGTAATGAAGATTGTTTTGCCTTGTGATTGCAGATTTTTGATGATGTTTTTTACCTTGTTCGCGTTGATGGGATCGAGGCCGGAAGTTGGTTCATCCAAAAACAAAAAATCGGGATTGTGAACCAATGCGCGAATAAAATTAAGGCGCATTTTCATGCCTTTGCTGTATTCGCTAACCAGTTTATCGGCATCGGGCAAAAGGCCAACCATATCTAACAGTTCGTCAAAATGCTTCAAACCATTCTTATAAAAAGCGCTGAAGAATTGCAGGTTTTCGCGTGCGGTGAGTTTCAGGTAATGGTTCGGCAATTCAAAGCAAACGCCAATTTGCTCATAAAATTCCTGTCCCCAGTTTTGCAATGGTTTCCCCTGGAAATTTATACTTCCTTTGTAACCGGCAAGCAGTTTATATAGTATTTTCTGCGTGGTGCTTTTGCCGCTTCCGCTCGGGCCGAGGAAACCAAAAATTTCGCCCTTAGCAATGGAAAAATCGAGGCTTTTTAAAGTGTCCGCCCCAGCTTTTGGGTAGCGGTACAGCAGTTCTTTTACAGTAAGCATTTGTAAGTTTTGAAATGCATGACAAATGTAAGGCATTTCAAACCAAACCAAAAAGCTATTTCACATCAAACTCATCTGCAATTTCGCCTACTACTTCTTCTACAATATTTTCCAGGGTAATCATGCCGATATTGTTTTTATCATCGTCCTGTACAATGATTATATGAAAACGCTTCTTTTTCATATCGTTCATCAGCTTCATTACACTTGTATCTTTATTGGCGAATAATATGGGGCGTACAAACTTCTCAACATCATTTATTTCGCTGTTCTTGCTTTTTAAGGTTATCTCTTTGAGGTTTATATAACCGTTAATATCCTGCGCAAGTCCTGTGGGCGTGTAAGGGTAACGCGTGTGAAGATGTTTCTCGGCAATGGTAATATAATCGGCTATGCTCTGGCTGTGCTTAAACAAAATTACATTCCCCATAGGAAGCATAATTTCCTCCAGCCTGCGGCACTTAAGCCTGGTGGTTTTGATGATGATATCTTCCTGCGCCTTTGTTATTATCTTTTCATCTTCTGCTACTTCGGCAATGGTTTTCAGGTCATCGAGCGAGTATTGTGGCGTTTCTTTTTTTGATACTATAAGCCGCGAAAAAAATTCGGTTACCAAAACCAGCGGGTACAATATTTTTACGGTTAAGTTTAGCGGGGCGGCAATGTATTTGGCGAGCTTATCTGTATTGGCAACACCATACATTTTGGGGAAAATTTCTGTACCGAAAAGTATAACAACCGTAAATATCAGCGAGAAAAGCCATATCCACTCCGTGCCGAAGGTTTTATCGAAAGCGCTGCCCGCAACAGTTGCACCACCGGTGTGCGCAATGGTATTAAGTATTAAAATGGCAGAAATTGGCCTGTTGATATTGCTGGTAAGCTTATCCAGAATTAAAGCGTACTTTTTGCCTTTATTTTTATCTGTTTCTATCTTTACCTTGTTAAGGCCAAGCAAAACCGCCTCGGTAAGCGAACACAAAAAAGAAAATATAACAGCTGTAAGCGTGCTTATTAAAAATAATATCATAAATCAATGTGCAAAATTTTCCACAATCATTTTCAACTGCAGATCCCTCACATTGCTGTAACTTGAAACGCTTGTTAATGTTTAGAAAATTTTAAAGATACACCTAAACAGCTTTCCTCTTTCTATTCAAATTTTTAAAAAATCAATAATTTTACACGTATAAGCCCGCTTATAGAAATTCCCGCCTGGCCATATAGCTATGAGCGAAAAAATAGTTTTGGGGAAAAAGTACGTGGCATTGGTAAAAACAAATACAAGTACACAACTTAAGGCACTGCATGATTTTTTATTGGATTGCGTATTATAAAGCTACAACTGCTCTGTTATTTAACCAGGTACGCTTTTATATTAAATTTGCGCCGGTTTTGCGTAACATTACTTTTTCGCGGCTAATTAAAACATCGTAAACAAACAGGCATAGCACAACAAGCGCAGCGGCAATAAAGCCGGCCATGCCAGTGGCGCCGTTTGTAATATCATTTCCACCTTTTATAAGCAAGGTTGCAACGTTGGCGGTACCATTCAAAACGCCATGCATAACAGCTGCCGCCACTACCGATTTTGTTTTAACGGTGATGTAAAGGAACAAGGGCGATAATAATATACACCAAATGGTCATAAGCCCAACACCGAGTTGCGGATGTTCAGCGTAATTGTGGCCCATTAAGATAAGCGGTGCGTGCCAAATTCCCCAAATGAAACCAATAATTAACGCTGCTTTCATAAAATGCATATTACGGAACTGGTTTACCATAAAACCCCGCCAGCCAAGTTCCTCGCCAAAAGCTGCAACTGTATTAATGGTTGCGCCTGCAATAATGCCCTGCATCAGCATTAATAAAGCGGGATGAACGGGCAGGTTCTCCAGATCATGCCGGGCCTTTTCCAGTTCTTCACTGCTTATTAGAGCTTCCAGCCGGCCAAACAGGCCATCCATTTCGCGGGAGTACTCCACACCAGGAAAAGCCAGGTTAAACACGAAAGTGAACAATAGCAAAGCGACCGGTATGGCAAAAGCAGCCAGCCACCATTTATTTATTTCGAAAGATATGAGCAGGCTTTGGCGGATCTCGGAGCTATATATTAGTTTTTCAACAATAAAAACAGCTGCAAGTGGCGTAAACATAAAAAGCACACCCAGCGGAATTGCTATTATACTGTTCATACTACCGCCTGCAACAAAATAAATAATAGCTGCTACAAGCCAGCTCAGCAGGAACGTAATTACCAGGAACAAGGCAGTTTTATTGGAATTTTTCATCGGCTGTAAAATATGCCGCGAATTTACTGTTTAAAGCATTTTTGGGCAATTTCATATATGGACACATGTGAAAAATTAAGCCCTGCATTGTTCTATCCAAATCAATACCCTCATCTACAATATATAAACGCAGGCATTTCTTAATCTTAATGGATTCACCAGAGTGTTTGCAGAAGCGCTATGAAGAGCATGCTAATGTTTTTATAATTAACAATCCCATTATAGCTTCAAACAGTAATACGCTCCTTTACCTGCCGGCATAAAAAAAGGAGGCTTTGCGCCTCCCTCTTCCATATATATTTTTGCTAAAAAATACTTTATGACTATCCGCAAATCAGGATCAACAGAAGTTTAAAGGTAAATTTACATTCGGAGCTGCACTCCTCTCCTGATTCAGGAGAGGTGCCCGAAGGGCGGAGAGGTTAATTAAGCAAATATTCCTGTCAGAGGCGGATACGCATTAAATACTTTAAGCTGCTACCTGTAAATAAGTTTATGTGTATAGATGCCATTGCCGGCATTTACCTGCAAAGTGTACATTCCTTTTGCCATTTGCTGCAACGAAAAATCGAGCCTGTTTGCATGTAAGCTTTGCGTATTTACCTGGCGGGTGTAAACCACACGGCCTGTAATATCGGTAACCTGTATGGTACAAGTTGTATTAAGCCCAGGCACAAGCGCAATGGTAAAACGGCCGTTCTGCGATGGATTAGGGTAAACCTGTAAAGCAACATTAGCGTGCATATTTTCACTTACGCTGGCTGCTACATTTACAGAATCAATGCTTCCCTGGCTAAGATTATAATATGTGCCACTGGCAGAAGACTGCAGCTTAACTGCGCGCACCATGTAATAATTTTTAACGCCAATATTTAATGGCGCATTATCTGTAAATACCGTATCAGTAGCTGCAACCTTTGCTGCACGCACAAATGGTGATTTAAGATCGGTAGTGCGATAAATATAGTATTCCTCGGCATCGGCAGATTTATTCCAGCTTAGTGTAACCGTTGCATTGGAAGATTTCGCGCTTTTTATTGCCGGCGGCGCAACCACATGCATACGTATGGTAGGATCACCCAGCAAGGCAGGAGTAACCAGCCTGTCGCCGGGTTTTTTAAGTGGCGGATGATAAAACTCTTTCGTACGGAAGTAATTAATATAATCATTTTGTGTTAAATGGGTACTGTAGCCAATATTTTCGCCAAGTGCCATATGATGAAAGTTCCAGTGCGGCCTGCCGCTCCAGGCGCTGGCAAGCACCATATTGTCGCCGGCCAAAGATGCGCGTAAAATATTATCCTGCGAATCCCAGTCGCCGCTGTAACTACCAAAAAGCATGGTAAAAACAGTGTTAATCTTCCTGTTTACAAAATCGTTAGTAGTAGCCACGCCGCCAACGCTGGTGTAAGAGCCACCGCCGCAGCCATACGACCACATAAAAGTATCTTTAGTAAGGGAGTTTATATAATCAGCTGTAATAACATTACTTTCACCAAACATTGGCGCAAAATTGTAATAGCCCGATGCTGCAAAAGCTTCGCCGCTTGCACCGCCAAAATTATCTTCAATAACAGCTTTCTCCGTGGCAGAATAAACTTTTGTGCGCCAGTTGTGGTCCTTATTTAAATAGCGGCGCATAAGCTCGGTTTCGGTGGTTTTAAAAGCGGGAAGGTTATGAAAATCAACGCGCCCGATCTGCAGCATTACATCCGATGGTAAAACATCGTTATCGAACTTACCATCGTCCGGCACATTATGGTTTTGCGGGCGTGCTGCGGCATCGTTATCTACCTCGTAATCCGTCCAGGCATTGTCATCCATACTTCCGTAATAAACATCTGCCGGCCAGGCGCCAACATGATCCGGAAAATGATGATCGACCGCATAATTGCCTGAATAAGGTACAGGAATATGGCCCAACAAGAACAATGCTTTTACCTTACCAGGATTGGCATTATAAGCCGTTGTTATTATTTTTTTTACATCTGTTACCTTATCAGTTCTGTCCACATCGTACCTTATCACCTGCCAGCCTTCGCCAATCAGGTCCATTTCCAGGCGTTTAATTTCTGTGGCCAGGCTGCTTGTAAACTCCTTATCAACCAGTAAAATTATTTTATCGCGGTTTTCGATGGCAGGCACTTTGGCTCCCGCAAAAATATAACCGTAGCCGTTGTATGCAATATTATTGGCTGTAAACGATTTTATGATCCTGTACTCATACGCCTGGCCTTCTACAGCAGCATTATCGGTATAAGTGGTGGCACTGCCCGGCAGGCTGGCTATTGCAGCGCCCCAGCTTGTGGCCGATTTTGTTTTACGAAATACCTGGTAACCCGAGCTGATGTTATCAACCGGCCAGTTAAGAATAATTTTTGGAGCGCTTGACTGCACATCTGCGCTTACAAGCACCGAAAAATCTTTTGATGTTTGCGCTCTCAGCAGCATGGGCGCCAGTAACCACAGGCAAAGGCTTACGTAAAAGTGTTTCATTTTTATTTAAAGAAGTGGATTAGGTATGTAATTATCAAAATTAACCAAAAATTGCGGCATATGTTATAAGCCGAAAAAATAGTTTTAGGGGTTTAATGAAATTATGAATGCGGCTTTTTACCTGCATTGCTTTATACTTAAAATAGCTTATATATAGTAATTTGTACTTAAGTTTTTCCATACTCAATACATAATACTTTGTTTCAATATTAATATCAAACAACGCTAAAGCTTTATTAACCGCCATTTACCGTTGCGCAGGTAAACATAGCTGCCGGCAAGCATTGTTCCCGTATAAATAAATTCGCTTAGCCATATGTAAATAAGCGGCAGCGTGTAAAGCCAGCCAACAGCAAAAATGTAAACTGTATATAAGCCGAGTGTTATAAGCTCTATGCGTAACGAAACGCGGGTGGCGCCGGTACCGGAAACGGCCTGGAAAAGTACAGATCCTACACTGAAAATAACCAGCGTGCAGGATATAACCCACAAAGGCCCAACCGAATCGTAAATAATATCAGCATCGTTACTGTAAATGCTTAGCACCGCTTTGGGGAACAAGAAGTTAAGCTGTACGAGCAGCAGCATGCAGCCGGCGGCAAGCTTTATTATCTTCTTCAGCACGGCAATAACCTCATGCTGCCTGCCCGCGCCCATTGCATTGCTTACCAGCGTATTAGCCGCAGAGCCAAACCCCCAAATAGGAATCATAAACAATATATAAATGCTTTTTATGATTGATGAAACCGCCAGTGCCCGCTCGCCCATTTTCTCTATAAGCAGGAAAAATATGAACCAGGATGATACGGAGATCCAGCTTTGAAGCATAAGCGGAAAACCTACCGTAAGCATATTTTTTGCAAGATAAGGGCTATACTTGGGGAAACGGAAAATGCGATATTTTTTGGTACTTTGCGCGTATAATGCGTACAGAAAATAACCTGCCGAAGCTATAATTTCAGCAATTACCGAAGCCCAGCCCGCACCCGCAATGCCAAGTGCCGGGAAACCATAATTACCGAAAATAAGCAGGTAATCGAGCGCCACGTTCACAAGCGCCATAATAAGGGTAATAACTGTAATAACCTTTGTTTGCGTAACGCCAATAAAAAATGCGCGGAAAACTACAGTCAGGCAAATGAAAAACACGCCAAAACTGCGCACATTCACATATAACAAGCTCTGCGAAAATACTTCGGGCGATTTTATGACAAGCTGCAAAAGCCATGGAGATAACAGCTGCAGTAAAATAAATAGCACAGTACCTATTGCACCAAAAACATACAGCGCGTTATCGAACAAAGCACCCACATCGCCATAGCTTTTTTCACCATTGCGCCGGCCGATTATAATTTGCGCGCCTTGCGACAAGCCAAGCGCAATAAGCACAAAGGTGTAGTAATATAGGCCGCCTATGCCAACTGCGCCCAAAGCCGTTTCGCCCAGCCTGCCTACAAATGCGGTATCTGTTACGTTAATAATGTTCTCTGCAAGGCCGCCAAAAATTATAGGCAGCGCAATATGCAGTATATGTTTATAGCTCGTTTTCTGCGTGTCCAAAATACCATTAAGTGAACCGTGAACTTTAACCAACAAACAGACGCCTGTTGTTCATACGTTTTTATGAAACAGCGACAAATAATTTGTACCGGCAGTAGTAATTAAACAACTTTTAAGTCTTTACATTTCAAAATAAATCACTTATTAGCGTCCGCTAATAATGAATCAAAAAATCCGGCACTCACTTAGTTTGGCGCACAATTCAAAACAATAATTCCAGGGGCTTTTTTTCACTCTGCCGAATTATATTTTATTGTAAAAAAATTCATAACTTAACAACATTCATTTACCTTTCCCCTGAAAAATACTTTGCCGGTAAATATTATTTAGCACAATGCATGTAAAGTTTCTGCTGGTTTTTATATTTGTTATGGTGCTGGGCACAAGCTGCCTGGCGCAGAATTACCTTGTGCTGCGCCGCAACAATTACAATTACAAACAATATTTCCCCGGCCGCGAAATTACACTTATTGTACAGAACGGGTATTTCAGCCGTACAATATCGGGTATTATAGATTCAATAAGTGATGAAATAATTTTTGTTGAAGGAGAAAAAGCGTACCTGCAGAATATCAGGAAAGTACAGGTAAACCGCAAAAGCTACAACTATAGGACCGGTGGAACAAACTTAATGCTTGCCGGGCCGTTGCTGGCGCTGCTTTGCGCAACCAACGACAGGGATATGCGTGAGAATAAGCCGTTTTATATAGCATCGGGCGTGCTTTTTACCAGCGGTATAGCCATGCGGCTGCACGCCAGGCGAACCTTGCGCATTGGCGATAAAAACAAGCTGATTGTTATTAGCGTAAAATAAAAAAACGGATGATGCTCGTTCGCATCATCCGTTTTTCTGAGAATAAAGGTTGGTTTGGTTATATTTTAATGGGTCATCGGATCTTCTGTCAGATCAAAACCCTGAATATCATCTTCTTCTCTTAAATTGGCGGCAAGGTCCGTAACCTGGTCTTTTATAACCGGCAGATCTTCTTTTATAATAAACCATATTGCCTCAAAGCTGGTTTCCTCGGCCTGGTCGTACATCGCATCTTCCAGCCTTATCAGTACATTCCAGTCAATATCGCCATAAGAACCCTTAAATTCTTCTGAAAGCATTTTTGCCGCGCCGCCAATATCCTGGAACAAACGTGTTACAGCTTCCCTGGTAAGTTCATCTTTACTAAACTGATTATAATCTTCGTACTGCACATAGCTTTGTATTTCTTCAATAGCATCTGCAATATTCATCAGGTGTTGTTTATCTTCAGGCGTTACAAGCATTTTCTTACGATTTGTGGGTTTAACGTGATGTATTTTCTTTTTGTTTAAAAGTTGATTAATTTTTTAATGCTGTTAAACGGCTATTTCCTCAAACGCTTCGGGTAAAAAATCAATAATATCGCCGGCAATCAAGCTGTATTCTCCTTTTACTTTCGCTGCAAAATCTCCAGCCAGCCCATGCAGGTAAACGCCAAACAAAACAGCTTCTTCGGGCGAATAATTCTGCGCAAGCAGGCCTGTAATAATGCCTGTTAAAACATCGCCGCTGCCCGCTGTTGCCATGCCGGCATTACCGGTTGTATTAAAATATAATTCGCCGTTTGGCAAATGCACAGAAGTATAAGCGCCTTTTAACACCAGTACGCATTTGTGTTCCTGCGCAAAACCGCTTGCTTTTCCCAGCCTTTCCCATTCAATATCCGCATCACCTGCCAGGCGGGCAAACTCCTTCGGGTGCGGTGTAAGAATGGAATTTTCGGGGATAAAATGCTGCAGATTTTCCTGTGCAATAATATTCAATGCATCTGCATCTAAAACCAAAGGCATTTTTGCGGCGTGCAATATATGGCGAATGGCGTTTTTGGTATCGCTTTCAGTGCCAATGCCCGGGCCAATGCCAATGGCGCTGTATTTTTCAATATCCGGAAAAGTAGTATTATACTTATCGTAATCATCTGTTAAACACATAGCTTCCGGCAGCGCGGTTTGCAAAATGGTATAGCCGCATTTGGGCACATAAGCTGTTAACAAACCTGCGCCGCTGCGCAATACCGCTTTAGATGCCAGCAATGCCGCGCCTATTTTTCCATAGCTTCCGGCCCACAACAGCGCATGGCCGTATGTACCTTTATGCGAGCATTTTTTCCGCTGCTTATATATGGTACGGATGAATTTCTTCTCTAAAAAATATTGGTTGGTTTCTACATTTTCTAAATATTGCGGCGATAAACCGATATCCAGAACTTTCCATTTGCCTAAATATTTTTCATTATCGCAGAGGAAAAAACTCATTTTCGGAACCTGGAAAGTGAAAGTATATCTGGCCTGTACAATTGCATCATCGGCATAATTCACTGCATCGGAAAACAAGCCTGAAGGAATATCTATACTTACAACATGGGCTCCTGACTGGTTTATCGCATATATTACATCGGCGAAAAATGCTTCGGTTTTGCGGTTTATGCCTGTTCCGAAAAGCGCATCAATTACAACAGCGTTTTGCGGAATTACAGGCAAATCATTCTTGCTTTTAATAATTTCAACCTCAACTTTACGCAGCCCCATTAACCTTTCGAAACTTGCCTTACAGTCCGCTGAAAGGTTATTTTCATCTTCACAAACCAGGAAAGCAAAAACTTCATAACCCTGATCGGATAACAAACGTGAAACTGCAAAACCATCGCCGCCATTATTGCCCGGCCCGCAGAAAACGAAAACATCCATAATGGCTTCTGCCGGAAAATGCTTTACAAACTCAGCGGTAAATACAAGCGAGGCGCGCTCCATCAGGTCTATGGATAAAATGGGTTCGTTCTCTATTGTAAATCTGTCCCATTCGCGTATTTGCTGTGCGCTTAGTAATTTCATATTTTTCAAAAAAGCAATTTAATTAAATGGAATTGAAAATGCTATTTTAAAGCATTTTTTAGGCGGCATGTATATGGAAATAAGCTTTAGGAAATTCTTTCTCAAATACAAATTTCTAAAGCTTAAAATTATTTTATATTACATTGTATATTAG
>DAIUCM010000022.1:0-36413 GCA_036846145.1 Bacteroidota bacterium | reverse complement strand
TTGAATATATTAGCCTTTTGTGCTAAACCAATATTTTTTACATGAACTGGGTAATCGTAATATCTGAAACACTAAAGCCGCACCTTAAGGTTAAGATACGGCTTTAGTGCATATATATTATATGTTAAAAATGCTTTGGCTTAATAAATGCTGCCTTTGTGTAAATCGTAAACCTTATGCATAAATTCGGCCTGCTCCTGGCTTGAGTAGGTGCCAAAGCCATCTATTAAAATACCTTTTGTTCCGTCATCGGTAATAATTCCATATAGAATTGTCATATCTCCCGGATCACTCTGGCCCTCGAACCTGTAATGTTCTACAATTTTCATTTCATTAGGCGAATATGATTTTGAGCCATCCTGTAAAGTGAGTTTGCTTTTATCAACAGTAAATTCTTCTTTAAAACCACGGTTCTTCAGGTCGTTCATACGCTCTGTAAGCGTATCCATTTTATTATTGTCTTGCATAGAAATCTGAATTTTCTGTTTACAACGCTGTCCGCTTTATTATGTTTATTGCATATCAGCTATAAATAGTTATTACAATTTTACGACCTTTTGCCATGTTGCGGAATTCGCACAGGTACACGCTTTGCCAGGTACCGAGGTTTATTTTACCGTTAGTGATGGGTAAAGTTAAGCTGCAGCCGACCAAAATTGCTTTCGCATGCGCGGGCATATCATCCGGACCTTCATCAGTATGTGTATAAAACTGCTGGTTTTCGGGCACAAGCCTGTTAAAAATGGCCTCCAGGTCTTGACGTACAGATGGGTCGGCATTTTCATTAACGGCAAGCGCGGCAGAGGTATGTTTTATGAAAAGATTTATAAGGCCATATTGCGGAAGTATTTTCAGCGACTGATATATATGAGCATCTATAATATGAAAACCACGAATAAACGGCGGCAGTAAAATTTCTGTTTGCGTTATCATATATTATATATAGGTATAAATTTTTACTTGTTGAAGTATTTTACGGCCACTGTATATTTGTAATTAGTGTATGCGCAATGGCTTGGCGTGGCCTAAAATTAAAATATTTACAAAATAATTGAACCGTTAAACAAAAGATATACAATGCGGTTGTTGAGGTTAGAAATCAATACATAATATTTTAAAATTACATAAAATCATGAAAAATTCATCTAGAAACACCAACGGTAATATGAACAGGAACACAAAAACTATACTAACACTGGTAACAGGTGCAGTAGCTGGTGCAGTAACAGCCTTATTGCTGGCTCCGCAAACCGGTGAGGAAACTCGCAGAACATTGCGCAGAACTACTTCACGCCTTCGCGAAGACCTTAACAGCACTTTGCAGCAAGGCATGGAAAAAATCAACACATTACGTGGTGGTATGGCTGGCGGCACAGGTGCAGGCGCAAACTCGTTTGATGATGAAGAGTTCGGCGGCGGTACCAGCTACGGTTCCGGCTCAGGCTCAACTTCAGGTGCTGGCTCAATGGGTTCGAGCTATGGCCGCAGCCAAACTGGCAGTGGCTTACGCGGCGCTGGTAACCCTACAGGTTTAAGCAATAACGATGATACTACAAGCGGCTTAAGCGGCCAGGGTAACATTGGCAACGTATAATACAATTTTAAGCCGCTGAAACGGCGGCAATATTTTAAGCTAAGGGCTTTTGTTTTGAGTAATTCAAACAAAAGCCCTTATTTTTTTTTCTTTTATAAAAAAAATCCACAAATACAATGGAAAACGAATCACAACCTAAACAATCGCGCCTGGCAGAAATTCCGGCGCATATAAAAGATTTCGCCAAAACTAAATTAGCATATTTTAAACTTACAGCTATTGATAGCGGAGCAAGCGCGGCATCTGTCGCGGCACTGGGTGTTATATTGTTTCTGCTTGGGCTGTTTTTTCTTATTTTCATTTCAATTGCGGCGGGCATTGGCCTGGGCTACCTTGTAAACAACATGGCAATTGGCTTTTTAATAGTTGCCCTGCTATTTTTATTATTGGCTTTTATAATTTTTAAGATGCGTAACAAGCTGATAACAAACCCAATTACAGCCGCTTTAATAAACGCTTTTGCCAACGATAATAATAATGAAGACCATGCGTAACAATAAAATAACCGACATAAAAAGCCTTCGGGCAGAGAAGGAAAGGCTTAAAGCACTTTCTGAAGCACAAATGAGAGTAATAAAAGACGATATTGAATGGGCCAAGGCAGAGTATAACCCAATGGAGATGCTCAATAAGGCTGCACAAAATATAGTACCTGAACCAGTAAGGCATTCGCCATTAATTAATACACCTATAAATTACATTGCCAAAGCATTTTTTAAGAAAGACCAGGATGTTGTAAATCCGGAGAGCGACCGCGGAAACGGCAACCGCATGCGCAATATAGCGCTGGGCCTGGCAGAAGGATTGGGCACTTACCTTGTAACCAAATATATAAGGCGTAAACTTTAGATAATAAACAATATACTTTTATATTGGTTATAGTTAATGAATATTAAAGCATGTTAATTATGAACCAAAATAAATATAGCGACTGGAGCCCGATACGCAATTTACTGAAAGAGAAATATTGCAGTACAAGTACAACAGGCATCAACGCGCAAGAGCAGATTCCCGATAATAAGTACTGGAACAAGTTTCAGCAGATTACCGGGAAAAGCAAAGAACAAATACAAACAGAACTTAGAACTTTTTAAAAAACCAAACTAAACATTAATCATCATGGGAAATTTACTTTACCTAGTAGCAGTTATACTTATTATTATTTGGGCTGTTGGTTTCTTCGGCTTTGCTGATGGCTGGGGTGGCAACGGAATCATTCATATTTTGCTTGTAATTGCAATTATTGCAGTTCTTTTACGTGTAATACGTGGCGGCAGAGTGTAACAAACAGAAAACATCATAAAAAAAGCCCTGGCAAATAGCAGGGCTTTTTTTATGATGTTTTCTGTTTGAGTGATGAACAAAGAACAAGGAACAAAGAGTGTCGCAAGGCGCAATAACTTACAACCTTACAACTTTTCAAACATTTTCAAATTGCATATTTTCAAACTGGTTTCCCATATCATTATCTCACAAAAAATGCTTTAGATTTCCCATAACTCTTTGTTCTTAACTCTATTCAGAGAAAAGTATTTCTACAAAATTATAAACGTCCTCGAAAGTATTATACAAAGGAACCGGCGCTACGCGGATTACATTTGGTTCGCGCCAGTCTGCAATTACACCGTTATCTGTTAATCGCTGAAATAATTGTTTGCCGTTTTCTAAAGCCAAAATTGAAAGTTGTGCGCCGCGTTGTTTCGGATCAGTTGGCGTAATAATTTTGAAACTCACTTCCCCCCTCTCCTTCATGTTTTCGTTGATTAGGAACTCCAGGAAACCGGTAAGCCTGTCGCTTTTTTCGCGCAAGGTTTTCATACCTATTTTATCGAAAATATCTATAGATGCTTTGTGCGCTGCCATTGGCAATATTTGCGCGTTACTCAACTGCCAGCCTGCTGCACCGTGCATATGCATAAATCCTTTTTTCATCTGGAAACGTGTGCCTTCATCGTAGCCCCACCAACCGGCAAATCTTGGCAAATTTGCATCATCCGCCCACTTTTCATGCACAAATAATCCGCTTACACCGCCGGGACCGCTATTAAGATATTTGTAAGAACACCAAACCGCGAAATCTATATTCCAGTCGTGCAATTGCAAATGTAAATTTCCGGCAGCGTGCGCGAGATCGAAACCTGCCAAAGCGCCAACTTTATGCGCCGCTGCTGTAATCTTTTCCATTTCGAAAGCCTGGCCGGTATAATAATTTACGCCGCCAATCATCACCAAAGCAAGCGATTCTTCATTTTCTTCTATCTTTTGTAAAATATCTTCTTTACGAATAGTATATTCACCTTCTCTTGGAGAAATTTCTATAATTGCATTTTCCGGACTGAAACCATGAAAACGAACCTGGCTTTCAACCGCATATTGGTCGCTTGGGAAAGCAGCAGCTTCAACTAAAATCTTATATCTTTCTTTAGTTGGGCGATAAAAACTTACCATCATCAAATGCAGATTCGTGGTAAGCGTATTCATTACCGTAACTTCATGCGGAAGCGCACCAACCAATCTGGCAACCGGCTCTTCGAACATTTTATGATAGCCAAACCATGGATTTTTACCGTGAAAATGACCTTCAACACCCAAAGTTTCCCAGTCTTTCAGCTCCACTTCTATATAATCGCGAACAGATTTTGGCTGCAAACCCAGCGAATTGCCAGTGAAATATATTAAGTCCTTGCCGTTTTTATCTTTCGGGATATGAAATTGCTCTCTGTACGATTTTAAGGAATCCTGCTGATCTTGTTCTTGTGCGAATTGAAGGCTGTTTTGAAACATGGATTTGAGAAATGAGTAAATGAGTAAATGAGTAAATATTTTCCAGTTCAGCTTAATATTTCCATATATCACATTGCTAAAAAATGCTTTGAAGTTGCAAAGATAAGTTTAGAGGGATAAGAAATCAGCAAATTCTTATATATATGAATTTGCTGAAAAATGCTTTGACTTAAACGCAACACTCTTATAATAGAAAAATTAATCTACTGATTTACAAACTGGATCATTTAAACATTTAATAGCATCCTTAATTAACTGATTCATTTTCCGACCATCTTTATCACTTAAAGATAAATAATTAAAATGGTTTTCTCTCATATCAAAAAGCACTTTCTGGTCAGGGTAAAGTTTGAAGGGTATAGATGCTCCGCTCTTAAAGCTGACTAAAATAATATAGCACGAACTTTCCTTAGCAATATCTTTGGATGCATTGCGAGCACTTAAAAGTATATTTTTCCATGGCGATGTTTTTAAGGTAATTGATTTCAAATTAGATGAAATGGAATCTACGCTACATCCCGCATTTTTCAAGTCGTAAAATTTAACATCCTTGATGTCACGCAATTTACAATCTTCTTGAGCATTTACAATGAGGGGCACAATTATGAGAAGATATATTAATTTGTGCATGTTTTTCAAATTTTATAAAACTCCTTTTCTTCTATTGTTTTACACCTCGAAAATATAAGCAAATTATTTGTCCAGCTTATTTCTCTCACCAGTGGTGAGAGTTTTGGACAATCTTTATAGCTCTCATAAAACTGTTTCATTCTCCAGATATTCTTGTCGGAGAAGCCTTTTATTTCGGGCTCGTTGGCCAGTATGTATTCGGCTAAATCTTTTACAACAGAATCACCCCATTCAGATTGATCAATTTTCTTGCTGATATATTCTCCGGTGTTCCAATAAAGATTTATCAGTTCTGCGTTTACAGCTCTTAAAGCATTTTTTCTGGATTGCTTTATATGTTGAATTATGTCCGTAAAACGTTTATCCATTATTTGCTTTTGTGTTGCAAAGATAGGTTTCGCCAGAAAAGAAAACAGCAAAATTCCATATATAGATGTGTGAAAAAATGCTTTAAAGCTGCAGAGATAAATTTAGTAGCGCAAGAAATTAGCTAATCTTTACATATATGACGTTGAAGAAAAATGCCTTAGTAAGGTATGCTTTGAAGTATTTATGCTGAAATAAAATACGCTAACTTCTCTTTTTCTTGTTTATCGTGATACTCTTGGTTTTGAGTAATTTGGCTTGTTTGCGCACTTTGGCTAAGGTAACCGGCAATTGTTTGGATAATTGTTCCAAACCTAACTTCGCTCTTTCCGGAAAGGATATTGTGTAATTCATTTTTTAAATGATTATGCATTACAAAAATAAACAGAATTTAAGGGTATTGGTTTACGGGCCAGATTTGGTGAATGTGCGCTAACGGTAAAGAGCTGATCTTCTTCCTTGGAGAATTGAAGTGAATTTTGAATCCTAAATCCATATATAGATTGTGTGAAAAAATGCTTTAAGGCAGCAGCAATATATATAAGAGCGAAAGAAAAAGTTAAATTTTTGCTATAAACCATTGCAGAAAATGGTTTGGGATTATATTTTGTAACGGTTTTAGGCTTTACGTTCGGGCGGGTTTTGGAGCACAAAAACGTCAACCAGCACTGAGCTTCAATAGAAGAACAAAGCTCCAGGTTTGCACATCCCCCGCTTGACGTAAAGCCTGTGTTGGTGGCAGTATTCAATTCATTAAATACTTGAATAACCGCCTGCAACCCTTATCACTCCATTCTCCATACGCCACATATTTGGCACAAATGAATTGTCATTTTTAACATCTTCTATTTTTCTAAAAGTAGTTACACCATTAGAAATTACAGAAACATAATCTTCAGGAAGTTTTGTGAACATATGCTTTTCGCTATGTCCATGTAATAGAGCTATTCCATAACCTTCTGCAGCAAGTTGCCTTAATAAATCTCTGTAATTGATTAATTGCTCAATGGTTGAATTGTAGTTTAATTGAGGGGCATCCAAATCTTCCCAACCTTCTCTACCTGGGTGCGTACAATTTCTTACACCACCGCCATGTGTATTGCAATGTGAACAATATCTTGGTCCACCAGGATGATTACAACTTACGTCTTGTCCATTTATATTACCAAACCATGCTACTGGTTTTGTGTCTTCTGGTAATGGATCACTGTCTTTGCTTATTGTAATTACCAGGTCTCTTTCAGTTTGGGACATGCCGTTAAGCAAAGGTTTAATTGTATCACCATCAGCATAGATAGGTAAGTATAATCCGAAATCAGTGCCATCTAATTCCTTCCACAAGGAAGATATTTTTTCTGTTTGTGCCTTGTCTATCAAGGATCTTACGTTGTTTTCTAAAATCATATGTTTGTTTTTTCTTTTTTGAAATGTTCTTGTTTAAAAATTGCCACCAACGTCCAGTTATACGTATTGCGTAAATTTACATTATATTTATTGCGCCAATCCAGTTATAATCTGAGTTATTGCGCAACGTTTGTAAAAAACTCAGTATGAATTCAAATGCTTCAGCCATTTATTTTGGCATTGTAGTAAGCAAATGCTCAATATCCAGCGCAGCCAGTTGCTTTTCATCTAAATTCAACCATTCCAAAGCGCTTTTAAAAAGCATCAAATCTTTCTCAGTCTGGTTAAATAATTTCGAATTTTCAATCATTTTCCCGGGATGCAATTCGCCCAAAGGAAAAGGATAATCGGAGCCTAACATAATTCTGTTCGCGCCCATAAAATCTACAATAAATTTCAGTGCGTTTTCATCGTGTACAAGGCTGTCAATAAAAAACTTACCAATATATTCTTTGGGGTGAAAAGGATTATCTATCGCACATAAATCGGGACGAACCTCGAAACCATGTGAAATACGGCCGAAAGTTGCAGGGAAAGAACCACCGCCATGCGCGAAACAAACTTTCAGGTTCGGTAATTTCTCGAAAATTCCGCCAAATATCATGGAGCAAATGGCGCGGCTGGTTTCTGCAGGCATGCCAACCAGCCATGGCAGCCAGTATTTGCGCATTTTATCTTCACCCATCATTTCCCAGGGATGTACAAATACAGCAGCTCCCAAATCCTGCGCCGCAACAAAAATATCAAAAATGGCAGCATCATTCAGGTTGATATTGTTTATGTGCGTGCCGATTTGTATCCCTGCCAAACCAAGCTCTTTCATACAGCGCTCCAGCTCTTTAATCGCCAGTTTAGAATCCTGCATGGGCAAAGTTCCCAGGCCAATAAACCGTTTAGGAAAATCGCGTACAACACCGGCAATATGATCGTTCAGCAGCATTGAAAGATCAAGTGTGTCTTCCGGTTTCGCCCAGTAATTGAACATCACGGGAACAGTGCTTAAAACCTGTACATTTACCTGTGTATGATCACATTCAGTCATTCGCTGGGTTGGATCCCATGTATTGCTTTCTACTTCGCGGAAAAACTTATCGTCAATCAGCATTCGGGCGCAGCAAGGTTTATGATGCTCTAACCTTACAAATCCGCCATAACCATAACGCTCACGCAGATCGGGCCAGCGTTCCGGCAAAATATGCGTGTGTACATCTATCTTAAAACTTTGCTTGTTTTCGTTTTCCAAACCTTTCGAATGAGTAAATGAGTGAAAATTTAATGAATGAATGTAAGATTGTAAGAATGAAAGAATATTTTTTCAGTGCTAACATTCATTTTTCCATATATAGCTTTGCTGAAAAATGCTTCTTTTCAATGATCAATTATCAAATAATCAATTTACAATGTTTTGTCGCCGAGTCATCAGGCGAATGCAAATAATTTAAAACTCAAAATTCAATATTTCCAGGCTTTCCATATATCACAATACTAAAAAATGCTTTGAGACTGCAGTTCGGTAGCGGGCGTATGCAAAAGGCCATTAAAACGCGCAGAATGATTTTTTAGCAAATTTGCACATTTCCATATCTTCACATTTCCACATCTAATTCGTAATTCGTAATTTTTAATTTTTAATTGATTTAGGCGGTTCCATTACTGTTCCGCAGCTGGTGCATTTACGCAAGTCTTCGTTCTCGTAAAAACGGTTCATTAACGGCGGAAGCTGTTTTACAATATCTGTGAGTTCTAAATATTCCTCGTATAGTTTGTTGCCGCAATTTTCGCAATACCATAAAAAGCCATCAATTTCTCCGCCGGTGCGTACTTTCTCTATCACCATGCCAACTGTATTTGGGCCGCGCTGTGGTGAATGTGGCGTTTTGCCCGGCAACAGGAAAATTTCACCTTCTTTAATGTGGATATCCTGAGGTTTGCCTTCGTGAATTATTTTAACCGTTATATCACCTTCCAGCTGGTAAAAAAACTCTTCGCTTTCGTTGTAATGATAATCTTTACGCGCGTTTGGGCCGCCAACCACCATTATTATAAAATCTTTGGTATGATGAAAAACCTGCGCATTGCCAACAGGCGGCTTTAGTTTATCGCGGTTTTCATCAATCCATTTCTTAAAGTTAAAGGCCTGCAGCATAAAGCAATTTATTTTTCGGTTTAGAAAATGTACGGTCCAAAAATACTCATTTTCATTTTAAAAAGCTTTAAAAAATTATCGCTGCTAAAGCATTTTTGGCCTGGTATATATATGCCGTTTGCTAAATTTAATAACTTTAAGAAGGTTAATTTGTATATATAAAAATGGAAAATGGTAACACTTTATCGTTAGCGCAATTTGCAATAGACCAAAGCGCCGTGCCGGTGCTGTGGATAGATGCCGCCGGTAAAATTATATACGCCAACCATACTGCCGGCAACTTCTTCAACCAGCTGAATCATTACCTTACCGATAGTAATATAAAAGAGGTTTTACATGATGAATATACCGATGAAAGCTGGGCCATACAATGGGAGCAGGTAAAAAAATGCAAGTATTTCAGGCGAAGCATTGCCACAAGGCTGTATAATTCCTGGTTTGCAGAAATGCATTTTATTAGTGCCAAGGACAGTGATTTTATTGAGCTAAGGATGATTGCCAATGAAAGTAATTTCCGTGATGAGAGGCTTGGCGAAAGGGAGAACAACCCATATGCAGTAATTTTCAATAATAGTTTCCATTTTATGGCAAGGCTCACTTCCGAAGGCCGGATACTTGAAATAAACCAGACAGGCCTTACATTCCTGGGCGCTAAAAATGCGGATGTACTTGGTTATAAACTTACAGAGCTTAAGAATTTCGATAATTTTACGAACTCGCGCATGTTACTGGAAGAAGGCCTGAAACAAGTTAGCTGCGAGCAGTTTGTGCGGTTTGAGCTGACAATAAAAAGCGCGGCCGATGTTGATGCTGTAATAGATTTTTCGGCCAAAACCGTGCTGAATGATGTTGGAGAAATAGAATTTTTACTGGCTGAGGCAAGAGATATAACAGGTTATAAAGAAATTGAGAAAGCCCTTGTAAAAAATGCCAACCAGTACCGTAAACTGGCGCAGGATATACCCAACACAGCCATTATTCAATACAACAAATCGCTTGATATATTACTGGCAGAAGGGCAGGCACTTGAAAAAATTACAAGTAACAAAACGCAGCTCGAAGGCGATAATATAAAAGAAGTGCTGCCTGTACAGCAACTGCAAAACCTGCTGGTTTATTTTAATAAATCGCTGAATGGCACAAACAGCACGCTCGAGTATGATTTGAACGGCATTGATTTCCTGCTGATCTTCAACCCGGTTTACGATGAAAAAAAAGAAATTGAAGGCGGCATACTTTTATTGTTTGATATCAGCAAGCTAAAGGCCACCGAAAACCTGCTTAACAAAAAGCTGCATGAGCTGGAAAAACTCAACGAAAAGCTCAGCAAAGAAGTAAGCATACGCCGCGAAATTGAAAAAAACCTGAAGGATTACTCGGAAGAGCTGAAGATAAAAAACAATGAGCTGGAGCAGTTTGCCTATGTTGCCAGCCACGATTTGCAGGAACCATTACGCATGATTTCGTCATTTACACAGCTGCTCGGGCAAAAATACCAGGACAAGCTTGATGCTGATGCCAATGAGTTCATAAAATATACTTTAGATGGCACTACACGCATGCAGCGGCTCATTAACGATTTGCTGATATACTCGCGCGTTGGCCGCAAAGGCGCTGGCTTTGAGCATGTGCCGCTGAAGGAGATTATTGAGCTTGCCAAGCAAAACCTGCAGCTGGTGCTTGAGGAAACAGATACTGAAATAATATATAACGATTTGCCAGCTGTTTATGCCGATAAAGGGCAGTTGATACAGCTATTGCAGAACCTAATCTCTAACGCAATAAAATTCCGTAAAGAGCATGAAGTACCGAGAATTGAAATTACCGCCACCGAACATGCCGATGTATGGGAAATTACCGTAAAGGACAATGGTATTGGCTTCGATATGAAACACAAGGAACGTATATTTAATATTTTCCAGCGGCTGCATTCACAGGGCGAATACTCGGGCACAGGCATTGGGCTTGCTATCTGTAAAAAAATAGCCGAAAGGCATGGCGGGGAAATTTGGGCGGAATCTGAACCCTTAAAAGGCTCGGCATTCCATTTTACCGTTCGCAAACCGTAAAAAAAATTCCGCCTAAATTTAAACAATGCCTCCGTTACAAGCATTACTTACAGTTACATATAATGCATAGTCAGAAAATACTTTTATCAGCTATCTAATAATCAGCGCATTTCGTATTTTATTTATTTTGAAACAAACTAAATAAGAGCACAAAATGCATGTAGCAACATATATCGATAAAAAAAATTGTTACTATTGCAAAAGCAAAACATAGATACCTTTAGATGGACCAGGTAGTAAATATATTACTGATCGAAGATAATTTAGGCGATATTAGACTTATACAGGAGGTACTGAAAAGCAGCGATCATAAACACAACCTGCATATTGTTACCGATGGCGAGCAGGCAATACATTATCTTAAAAAAGAAGGTAAGTTTGAGGATGCGGTAATGCCAAACCTTATTTTCCTGGATCTTAACCTGCCGAAAAAAGATGGGCGCGAGGTGCTGGCTGAGATCAAATCGAGCGAAAAGCTTAAAACTATACCGGTAATAATATTTTCATCATCGGAGGCTGAAAAGGACATACAGAAATCATATGACCTGTATGCCAATTGCTATGTTGTAAAACCATTTGATTTTAATGAATTTAGCAAAGTAATACAAGCAATCCAAAGCTTTTGGCTTAGCGTTGTGAAACTGCCTGAATAATGAGCGAAACTACACCTATTAAAATACTCCTGATTGAGGATAACCTCGGCGACGCTCGGCTTATTGAAATAATGCTTCGCGATGCCGGCACGCAGCCTTACGAGGTTACTTCTACCGATACTTTCCAGAAAGGAATTGAGCTGCTGAAGCAATCGGCATATGATCTTGTTCTGCTCGACCTGTCGTTACCCGATTCATTTGGTATTGATACCATCACCAACGCAAACTTAAGTGTGCCATATGTGCCGATTATTGTTTTAACAGGTCGCAACGATGAAGAATTTGCACTTGAAGTAGTAAAGGCCGGCGCGCAGGATTACCTTGTTAAAGGACAGATAGACAGCTCGTTGCTATCAAGATCTATACGCTATGCTATGAAGCGTAAGGAGATGGAAGTAAATCTTAAAGAAAGCAACCGCCGTATTGAGGAAAGCGAATCGAGGCTGAATGTAATTGTAAGCAACAATACCAGCGGCCTTATTGTACTGGATAGCAACAGCAGGATTTTATTTTCCAACCCGGCTGCCAATAAAATGTTACACGCAGAAAGTAAAAGTATAGAAGGCACTACTTTTACTTATGATTACTCATTAGAAACACCAACCTTAACGAACATAGACGCTGTACAAAACAGCCTTGTAGAAATTATTGCCGTAACAACAGATTGGGCCGGCCAGCAGGCAGTGCTTTTAACATTACACGATATTTCTGAACTTAAAAAAGCTGAAGAAAGCCTGCGTATAAAGAACAACGAGCTAACACGCATAAATAAGGCGCTGGACAGGTTCGTTTACATTATTTCGCACGACTTAAAAAAGCCAACAGCGAACATTATCGGCCTGCTTACTTTGTACGAGAAGGAACTTGTTAACAGCGCTTCGGAACGTACAAAAGTTATTTATGATAAGCTTAGCTTCTCGGCCATGCAGCTCAAAAAAATGATTGAAGACCTGCTGGAGGCCACCAAGCACGAGATTAATACCGAGCAGAATTACGAGTTAATAGATTTTAATAAAATATACCAGGAAATACTCGGCAGTATGGACCAGATGGTTGCGCAGGCCAATCCTGAAATTGTAACCGATTTTTCGAAATACCCGTTTATTTTTTACCCATACCAGGACCTTAAAAGCATAATGGCCAACCTGTTCAGTAACGCAGTAAAATACCGCTCGCCCGAACGCAAAGCCAAAATCACTATTAAAACCGATAAAACGGCCGAAGGACCAACGCTTACAATAAGTGATAACGGCATTGGTATTAACCTTGATAAAGAGCAGGATAAATTATTTAAAAAATACCAGCGTTTCAGCGACCTGGCAGAAGGCACAGGCCTTGGCTTATGGATTGTAAAAGAAATAGTGGAAAAAAATGGCGGTAAAATAGATGTTGAAAGCAATGTTGACCAAGGAACAACCTTCCGTATTATTTTTTGATAATACCTATAACGAATTAATGGACAAACCTATAGTTAAGCATATTTTACTGGTAGATGATGATGATGTAACAAACTTCATACATGAGCAAAAGCTCACTGAAATGGGTATTGCTGCAAAAATAAGCATGGCGGCCAATGGAAGCGAGGCGCTGGATATTATAAACGCATCGGCACAAAAGCCCGAGGTTATAATGCTCGATATAAATATGCCTGTGATGAATGGTATTGATTTCCTGGAGAAATTTGAGAAAGAAGCCCAGGCCGGCTATAATCCCAGGATATTTATAATGCTTACCACGCAGCTTACTAACGATGACAAAACCCGCATACAAAATCTCAATCACCTCATAACCGGCTTCATGGATAAGCCAGTGAACAATACAACCTTTTTAACGCTTTTAAAAAAGTATTTTTAATCAAAACATATATGGATACCGATACAAAAGTACTCGATGAAAACATAGTGGCACAGTTTTCAACGCAGCAGATAAATACATATTTTTCACTTTATCTTAAAAATGCTAATGCAATTATTGATAACCTGCAATCAGATCTCGACAGCAATAATATAGAAGCCATTCGCCAGCGCGCGCATAAGCTCAAGGGTTCATCTATGGTTGTGGGCGCCATGGCCATGAAAAATCTTGCACAGGAAATAGAAGAAGCCGCTAAAGAAAAACGCCCTATTGAAGGTGAAAAATTAACGCAGCTGAAAGATAGTTTCCAGAAGCTTACAGATGTTTTACAGCAACGCTACAACTTAACTTACCAGCGGGGAGCATAACAAAATAAAAGATTTGGAAATTACACATCTGTGTTTAAATTTGAGCTGTAATATTTCGTTAAAAATGTTACAAACAAAGCCTCAACCAGCGTGTTATAAATCAAAATTATGGCAAAAGACGAAGCAATCATATTCCTGGTAGATGATGACGAGCTATACTTGCTGCGTCTGAAAGACCACCTGCAGGAAAAACTATATTTTAAAACCAAGATATATACCTTTACCAGCGGCGAAACCTGCCTGGAAAACTTAACGCTAAACCCGGATATTATTGTACTTGATTATTACTTTAGCCCGGAAGATTTAGGCGAAGGCGGACCAAAGCTGATGAATGGTATTGAGCTTATACGCCAGCTGAAGGAACAGCGGCCTGATATTCACCTGATAATGCTTAGTTGCGAAACCGATGTTGAGGTAGCAAATACCGCAATTAAAGAAGGTGCTAAGGATTATATTATCAAGTACGAATATGCGCCTATACAGCTGCAGTATTTAATCAATAATATTGTACTGAACCGTATTTTCAGCCACAAGGTAAATTACTGGAAATGGGGCGCAATGGTAATTGGCGCGCTCCTCATTTTCATAATAATATATCTTGTTGCAGGCGGAAAACTGGACGGGTAAACCAAATTAACTATTAAAATAAAAGGCGCTTATAATATATATATATGGCGCCTTTTGTATTTTATGCAGTTCCGCAAAGTATTTTACAGCGAAACCATATATGTAAAATTGCTATTTGTGCAGAAGATTATGCCTAATAGAAAATTGAATCAGCAGGTTATTTTATTGCCTGCCCCAGTTTCCTATGCAGCCATAGCAGCGCCATAACCGTTTTGCCATCTGTAATTTCACCGGCATCAACAAGCCTCAGCGCTTCATTAAAATCCATTTCCACAACTTTAATATGCTCGTTTTCATCATCCAGGCCGCCGCCCCTGGCAATTTTATCGTTCCCGGCAACTTCTGCAAAATAAAGTCGTATGTTTTCAGCAGAATTTCCAGGTGATGGATAAAATGATGATATAAACTCAGGCTCGTTTACTTCATATCCGGTTTCTTCCAGGCATTCACGGCAAGCGGTTTCATCGGGTTTTTCATGCTTCGCATCCATTACACCTGCCGGTATTTCAAGCAGCCATTTATCTACAGCAATACGGTACTGCTTGCTGAAAACAACTTTCCTATTATCTCTCCTGTATAAAAGTACAGCAACTGCTTTCTTAGGAATAATTATATGGCGGGTAAGATCTTCGCCTCCGTTTTCGTTCTTCAGCTTAATTTCCTCAAGCGCAAAAAACGCATCGAATATCTTTTTCCGCGATAATATTTCCGGGGTTTTCATAACGAATGAATGAATGATTGATTGAGTTAATGAATGTCTAAGAAGTCAAATTCCATATATCATATCTTCAGAAAATGCTTTTGGTATGAATTAGTTAAATCAAATAGAATTTTCAAAATTTCAAGTAAAGCATTCTGGTAAAATTTTCTACACTCTTTGTTCCTAATTCTATGTTCCTAACTATTTTTCATAGTCAGGCTTCTACCGTTACAGCTTTTTTCTTGTGCTCACGTGGCGGATAGGTACCGAAAACAACATCCCACAAAGGCGATGAAACCCCAAAAGCCTTATCGGGATAGCGGAAATGGTGCAGGTTATGATACTCCCATAAAAAACGGGCGGGGCCTTTCGGCGCTCTGAATGCATGCGTGGCGTAATGAATCATGGCATAAATCAAGTAGCCGATTACAAAGCCAGAGAAAAACGCGTACACATAAACACCTAATATAAGTTTAAAAAGGCTGAAAAAAACACCGGCAACAATTATGCTTGGTACGGGCGGCATAACAAGGCGCTTTTTATCTTTCGGATATTCATGGTGAACACCGTGAGCAAGGTATGTAAACCGCTTCGCGAAATCGCTTTCACCTACAAAATGAAAAACATACCGGTGTAATATATATTCGAAAAATGTCCAGCTGAAAACGCCTGCAAAAAAAGTAAAGGAAAGTACGGCGGCGCTCGGTTCTACATAATTATAAAAGTACCACAGCAAAAAAGCGCAAAACGGTACGTACATGCTTAAAATTACCATAGGATGCGTGCGTGTAAGCCCTTCGAGTACTTTATTCTGAAACAGGGTTTCGCTTCCTTTAACTTTTACCTGAGCCATAGTAACGGATTTTTTCTTATGGATGCTTTTCGGTTGTAAATATAGCTTATTACTGCGTATAACTTATAATTGCATATATAGTTTAACTAAAAAATGCTTTCATTTTATATTAATGAATGATTGATTGAATGTAAGAATGAATGAATGTTTTTACTG
Organism: Bacteroidota bacterium; assembly: GCA_036846145.1. Taxonomy (GTDB): domain Bacteria; phylum Bacteroidota; class Bacteroidia; order CAILMK01; family CAILMK01; genus DAIUCM01. Next base: position 20,209 of record DAIUCM010000022.1, on the reverse strand, counting down.
CAGAACCGCTTTGCAATCAGTAGTAATCCGTACTTCATGGCTCAATTTCCATATATTATACTGCTGAAAAATGCTTTCATATTCCTAAAAAGAAATCAACGTTATTACAATAATCAATATTAATCAGCGGTTAAAAATGCGTTTATTTTCTGAATAAAGAATTACCACGATGCGAAGCAACCTTACAGCTTTACAACTTTACAATTCAAACATTCATTCATTCTTACATTCATTCAGTCTTTCATTCCGAATCCCGCAAAACGCATATCTAAATTCGTTCAAAATTTTTATTATTCGTAATTTCGGGGAAATTTTCTTTGAGACAGATGGAAAGCACGGAAATGGAAGTATCGCAGGAAGAGCTTATTGCAGAATATAAAAAACAGGTTATAGAAGATTATAAATTAGCCAACATCAGCCGGCAGGCAAGCTTATTGGGTAGAAAAGAAGTACTTACAGGCAAAGCCAAGTTCGGTATTTTTGGCGATGGTAAAGAGGTTGCGCAATTGGCTATGGCACGCGCTTTCCAGCCCGGTGATTTCCGTAGTGGTTATTACCGTGACCAGACTTTCATGTTTGCCATTGGCGAATTAACTGTTCGACAGTTTTTCGCACAATTATATTCCGATACAGATGTTGAGAGAGAACCGGCAAGTGCAGGAAGGCAAATGAACGGCCACTTCGCAACAAGGAGTTTAGATGAAAACGGTGATTGGAAAAATCTTACGGAAATCAAGAATTCTTCTGCAGACATCTCCCCTACTGCCGCGCAAATGCTGCGTTTGGTTGGTTTGGCTTATGCATCGAAATTATATCGTAATAACCCTGATTTACAGCACTTAACGCAATTTTCTATAAACGGAAATGAAGTTGCTTTCGGCACAATTGGCAATGCTTCTTCTGCGGAAGGCCATTTCTGGGAAGCCATCAACGCAGGTGGTGTTCTCATGGCGCCTATGGCGGTTTCGGTTTGGGATGATGGTTACGGCATTTCAGTTCCCGGGAAATACCAGATCACAAAAGATAACATCAGCGAAGTGCTCAGCGGCTTTGCTTACGATGAAGAAAAGGGTCAAGGCTATTTGATATACACCGGCAAAGGCTGGGATTACGCAGAACTCGTTCGTATGTACGAAGAAGGAATTGAACTGGTTCGCGAAAAGCATATTCCGGCATTGTTTCATATACAGGAAGTTACGCAGCCGCAAGGCCACTCTACTTCTGGTTCGCACGAGCGTTATAAATCCAAAGAGAGATTAGCCTGGGAAGAAGAATTCGATTGCATAAAAAAAATGCGTGAATGGATGCTTGCCAACGCAATTTCCAATGCTGAAGAATTGGATGCGATTGAAAAAGAAGCCAAAGATTATGTTCGCCAGGAGCAAAAAGCAGCTTTCGAAGATTCGCAAAAATCCATTAAAGCGGACAGAACAGAACTGATTGGTTTGATTGATGCTTTGGCGCAAAACTCACAAGTTGCAGATAAATTACAGTCTATCAAACAGGAATTAAATTCGGCTTTGGAACTTGGAAATAAAACCAACAGCAAAGCAGCCTGGAGCGCACTAATTGCAACCCGTAACGAAGATACTCCTGCGCGCGAACAGTTACTAGCCTGGAAAAAACGCAACGAAGAGAAGAATTTCGAGAAATATAATACCTATTTACACAGCGGAACTGCTTTAAAAATCGCTGAAGTAAAACCAAAATACGATGAAGGCGCAGCAACCGTTGATGGCCGTGAAGTCCTCTTAAATTTCTTCGAAAAAGCATTTGCCCGCGATCCGCGTGTTTTTGCTTTCGGTGAAGATGTTGGTAAAATCGGCGATGTAAACCAGGGACTTGCAGGCATGCAGGAAAAATTTGGCGAGCTTCGTGTAACCGATACGGGAATTCGTGAAGCGACGATTATGGGGCAGGGAATTGGCGCTGCCATGCGCGGTTTGCGCCCAATTGCCGAGATTCAATATTTAGATTATTTGCTTTATGGTTTGGAGATATTAAGCGATGATCTTTCAACTTTATATTATCGTACAAAAGGCGGCCAAAAAGCACCTATGATCGTTCGTACACGCGGCCACCGTTTGGAAGGCGTTTGGCATAGTGGTTCACCAATGGGCATGATCATCAACTCCTTACGCGGCATGTATGTTTGTGTTCCGAGGAATATGACGCAGGCTGCGCGTTTCTATAACACCCTTTTACAAAGCGATGAACCTGCATTAATTATCGAGCGATTAAATGGTTATCGCTTAAAAGAAAAATTGCCGACAAACCTGGAAGAAATGACTTTGCCGCTTGGTGTTCCGGAAACATTAGAGCAAGGAACTGACGTAACTTTGGTAACTTATGGCGCTTGCGTGGATATTGCGCGTGATGGAATCTTAAAGCTGAAAGAAGTTGGTATTTCCGTAGAGCTGATTGATGTACAGACTTTATTGCCTTTCGATGTAAATCATGAAATTGTAAAATCACTGCAGAAAACCAACCGCGTTCTGTTTATGGACGAAGATGTTCCCGGCGGCGCAACGGCTTTCATGCTGCAAAAAGTAATGGAAGAGCAAAACGGTTATTTGTATCTCGATTCACAACCAAAAACGTTAACAGCAAAAGCACACCGTCCGCCTTACGGAACCGATGGCGATTATTATTCCAAACCAAATGCAGAAGATGTTTTTGCAGCCGTTTATGAAATAATGCACGAAGCAGATCCGGAAGAATATCCGATGTTTTTCTAAAGCATTTTTTGAAGTTTTGATATATGGAAAGCCGCTGAAAATTTAGTTTTCAGCGGCTTTTTGTTTAGAAACATTCTGAATTTCAAAAGATTTCAAGGATGTAGTTGAATTTTCACAATAAGCATATTAACTTCTTCGCATGAATAATCAATTCGTGATGCAAGCTGGTGATAATTCATTCACCTTCAACCAAGTTCAGCTTCATGCCGGAGATGAAATTACCAAACCATTTTATCGGTACAAAAAATGGACGTTAAGAGAAATCAGCGAAAAAGGGAAATTCAAAAATGCAATTGCGCAATCACAGCAATTAGCCTTTTATGATCAGTATTTAGATAAACCATTTGGCGAATTCCTAAAATATCTGGATTGTAATGGTTTTCAACGCGAATTAAGCCTGTTTTTAAACAAATATGGAAATAAGAAATTCCGAGAATTTTATATCAAAGACCATCTTTCAAGCAAAGGATTATATGCTTATAAACATAATGAAGAAATTGTTTACTTTGGCCGTTGCTGCGATAATTTCAATAAACGCATAAACGCAAATGGTTATGGCAATATAAGCCCGAGAAATTGTTTAGACGATGGACAGCCAACCAATACCAAATTAAACAGCTATGTTTTTGAGCATTGGGATGATATTACATTCTGGATTTGCCCGATGAATGATTGCGGTACAAATACAATTAAGAACTATGAGTATCAATTTTTTGCCACCAATGCGAAACCCAAATTAAATGGAAATGTACCTCGCAAACCAAAGAATTTTATCGAGGAATCCGGGCAAAACCACAACGCGACTTTAATGAAGTTTGTGGCTAAAAATGGTGAATTCTATTTACAGCTTTTAGAAGGTGCGCACTTCAAATTTGTAACACAAGAAGGCAAACATTATATACAGCGCAAAGCAGCGAATGAAGAAAATGGAGCTATGTTTCATAGATTAAAACAGGCTTTGAGAGCATTAAACCTTTCAGAAAATGATGAAAAACCTTTCCCTTTGTTCTCTGGCGAGAAAATGAAAACATTTAATCTTCCCGATTTTGAATTTCAGTTTAATCCATTACCAAAAATGAGTGACCGCATTAAAAAATTATCATTTAAAGCTGATGACCAGCTGTTTTATTTACAAAAGAATCCGGATGCTAAACCCAAGTTTCAATTTCTGGATGAAAACTCCAGTCCGATAACTGAAGGAGCAAAAAACAGGAAAAAGCTGACGCGTTTAGCTATTCATTTATTTGGAAAATCTGAAGTTGAAAATCTTCCCGAGGATAAAAAAACTAATAACGCTTTAGGATTTTCAATTTTCAAGCATTTTAGAGGCGTCAATGGCGAAGTAATTCCTTTGCCGGGATTTCAATTTAATCTGGATAGAACAAATACAACAACAGCTAACATAAAATCAAAAAACTCCACTATGAAAACTTCACTTAGTTATTATGAATTTGAAGCAGACGATATTAAATTTTGCATCCAGAAAAATTTGAAAAAAGGTGCTACCAAGTATGAACTACTGAATGCAGAAAAACAGACTATATTAGAAGATAAAGAAAGTGCTTTAAAAAAGCTAAAACGTATAGTAACGTATTTAATTGGTCAGTACGAACTAAATAAAATCCCTAAACCGAATCAAACCAATAATACTTTTGGTGACCTAATTACAAAAAAACATAAAATTTATAAAGCGGAAATTCTACGTTTAACAGGTTTTAAGTTTTTTGAATAATGAGCCAATACCTAACCAAATCAGACCTGAAAGTGGCAATGACCTGTGCCACAAAACTTTATTATAAAAAGAAAAGCTACCCAACCAACGCAGAAGGCAATGAATATATGCAGCTTTTGGCTGAAGGCGGTTATATGGTGGGCAAACTGGCACAACTGCATTATCCTGAAGGTATTTTAATCGGTAACGAAAATGGTACAAATTACGCTATTGAAGAAACCAGAAAATTGCTTGAACGAGAAAATGTTACGCTTTTTGAAGCGGCTATTTGTATTGGCCAAAAACTGGTGCGCATAGATATTTTAAAAAAGGAAGGAAATGTATTTGATCTCATAGAAGTAAAATCAAAAACCTGGGACAGCAATAATGTAAAAACGCAGAAAAAAGTGTACGAAAGTGTTATTCATGATATCTGCTACCAGGTAATGGTACTTGAAGAAGCGTATCCTGCTGCCATCATAAAACCACATTTACTTGTGCCGGATAAAGCCAAAAATACTACCATTGATAGTCTGAACAGCCTTTTTAGTTTAAATATTAAGCAAGGTAAAATCCCTTCATCTAAAAGCTATGAAGTAAATTTTATTGGTGATTTATCTGATATACAGAATGATGATATTCTAACGCTTTATGAAATACAGGAAGATCTATCACCGGTAAAAGAACCGATGGCGGAAATGATTGATATTTTCATTGAGCATATAAAAGAAGAACCTGTAAAAATTCCAGTTCAGATAAGCACGAAATGTAAAAAATGCGAGTTTAAAGTCGACGAGAACGGCGGGCCAAACGGCTTTAAAGAATGCTGGGGAGCTTTGGCGGAAGCAACAGAAAGCGTTCTAGACCTGAATAACTTGGGCAACTTTGATAAAAAAGGAGAGATAAGCGCTTTAATTGCCAACAATCAGGTAGCATTGCAAAATGTGCCTGTTTCGCTGGTAGAAAATAAATATGCCAATCGTGCTTATCATCAAATAACAAAAAGTACTGAATGGCTGAATTCACAAGTAGGAGAAGCCATAGAAAATGCTGAATTCCCACTTCATTTCATTGATTTTGAAACTTCACGCATGGCTTTACCATATCATAAAGGCATGCGGCCTTACGAAAATATTGCTTTCCAATGGTCTTGCCATACCATAGAAAATCCCGGTGCCGAGCCAGTACATAACGAATGGATAAATACACAAGATAGCTTTCCGAATTTCAAGTTCGCAGAAAGCCTAATGGATTGCATTGGCAAAGAAGGAACAGTTTTAATCTGGTCGCCACATGAAAACACTATTTTGAAAGATATTCTCTGGCAGATGGATAAATATAATTATGAAAATAGAGAACTAAGAAATTGGTTTGCTAAAATAGTAAATACCAAAGATGTAAATAATGGCAGGTTATTAGATATGCATTTATTAGCTAGAGATTTTTACTATCATCCTTATATGAAAGGCAAAACTTCTATAAAAGTACCCCTGCCAGCGGTATTAAAATCTACGCGCTCAGAAAAAATATCATCATTGTTGGCAAACTTCGGCGATGAGTTAAATTTATTTTCAATAAATGGTAATGGTGAAATTGAAAACCCTTATAGATTTTTGCCTCAATTGAAGTTTTCTGACGGCAAAATTAATGTAAATGATGGAACCGGAGCTATGCGCGCTTATCAGGAAATGCTTTACGGTGTAAGTAAAAATAATGTTGAACTTAAAGCAGAATGGACAAAAGCATTGCTCAGGTATTGTAAATTAGATACTTTAGCCATGATTATCATTTGGGAACATTGGAATGATATATTAGCAAGCAACTTAGTTGAAAATTAAATTTTAGCGATCCATATATACAAGCCGCTGAAAATGCTTTCAGTGGCTTTTTTATTTTAATCATAAAGTTGTGGATTTATCTCTAATTAATAAATGCTTACTGCCTTGCATTCGTTTCCTTTATCATTTTCGTGGACATAAATCCCAATAAAACAATAACACCAATAATTGCTGCCCAGATTATATTCTTATTACTGAAAAACGTATTTGAAGCCACTAAAACGGCAGGTTTTTCAATATTCTTCAGGGAACTGGTGGCAAGCAAAGGAATATCTTTTGGTATGCTATCTTTATAATATGCAATATCATAATCGGGCTGCTGCAAACCTTCTGCCCCGAGTTTCAGCATGTAATTTTTATCTTTCTCAAACCAGGCAGAGAGGTAACGGTTTAACTGGTAAGCTTCAACGGCAGAAATTTGCAGTGGCGGATTATCTTTATTATCAATAAGCAGGTAAAGCTCTTTTACTTTTACAGCAGGCAACAAAAATGTATTGCTTTTGGCAGAACTTACCTGTAACTGGCTAATGTCAGTATAATATTCCTCAGTTTTACCATTCTTCTGTGTACGCGTTTGTTTTGTTTGAAGCTTCGCATTACGCAGGTAGAAAGGCATTTCGCTGAAAGAAAAATAGAGCTTATCTATAAGTACCTCATGCGGAAACCGGATAGCAATACGCGATTCTTTAAAAGTATCTTGCTGTGAAAAAACAATGGGTTTTATTTGCTGGAACTTACCCGATTCACTTTCAGTATCATAATATCCCGCAGCTAAAATATTTAGTGGCGCAGCCGATGAATCATCGATCTCAATTGCATAATAGCGATAATTGCTTAACGGAAAATCTACAATTTTAAGCTCGCTGGTTTCAGTGAGATTGTTAATTTGCTGCAGGTAGAAATTCTCTTTTAGCGCGTACCAGTTTTGGCCATCGTCGCTGCCGGTAAGTTTTGCTTTCTTCCGTACTTCAGCATTTTTTATCCTGAGGCTTATATTATTGATTTTATTCTGATGATGATTAGAAAGCACCAGCTTTGTACAGCAGTTTCTTAATATTTCCTTTTTATCAATTTCATATTCCACAAACTGAATGCTGGCTGTAGATAAGGCTTCCTGTGTATATAGAAAAGGCACTTCTCTCCTATTTTGGTCAAATATTCTTAGGTCTTGCAAGCCAGCACCGGCAGTTCCACTAATTTCCGGCCGAAGCAGGATTCTATGAAATCCACTTCTGCCTGCTTTTTCAATAGTGGCTTGTTTGGTAAACTGCTGCGCATGCAGAACTGTGCAGCAAAATATTGTACTTAAAAATACTGCAATCTTTCTCATTCTGTTTCTTTCTCCGTTACAAGATTATTATCATCCAGCAATAGTTTTTTTAGCTTCTGGTACATAAAGGAAACAACCAGTAATAAAACGCCCAAAGAAATAAAAGCTATTATTTTTCCTGCTTCCGATATTCCTCTTATATCGAACAGGAATAATTTTAATAATGTGATGGTTAAAAGCGTGAGCGAAATAATGCGCAGATCTTTAATTTTTTCCTTCATGCCGATAGCAATAAGTATAAAAGCAGAAACGCCCCACAAAATCGGGTAGCCAATTTTATGGCTATGCCTTAAAATTACGCTTTTATTCATTAAACCCGGGTTATGCGAAATCATCAATATAATATTATCTAATTCCGTACTGGCAATAAAAACAAAAGCGCCAATAAAAAACCACCATGTAAAACGATTGAATTTTTCAACAGGAGGATTTTTAATGAAGTTACGTAATCCAAGAGCAGAAATGACCAAAACAAGCGCAAGCAATAGGTAATGGAAAGCAAATCCAAGCGCAGAAACCCGGTTCAGTAAATATTCTGTTCTTTCAGTTAAGGTAAACGGGTAATAAGCAACCAGGTAAGCTACAACAGCAAGCACACCTGCATAACCTGGCAAATTAATTACTTTATCTGCTGCCGGCAGCCTGTTGCGCATCAGCACAATTAATAACAGGAATACCATGTTGTAAGTACCCAGAATAATATATCTTGTACTGGCAAGATCTATATTTGCCCTTAAATGATAATGCAGCTCCAGCAGGTTAAAAAGATAAACCAAACATGCAGAAGTATAAACAAGGAAAGATTTGTACTGGCTTACAGGCATATATTCATCAGCATCTTCCTCACGCAGAAGCTTGTATGTAACTACCAGCGATGCCAGTGAAACCAGGCTGGTTATATATCCTTTATTTACCAATACATTCAGCTCGGTGGTATAAGACTGATATATCTGCGCCCAGTCCATAATAAGGCTCACCATCATTAATCCCATTACAATTACAGAGGTATATTTAATAAGCTTGATACCCGATTTCTGCGCCAGCCATAACAACAATACTGCTTCTGCCGACCAGAACAAAGTAATATGATTTCCTTCTAATTGTACCGGCGCCGCAAGACTGATAAATGTTAATACGAGCCCGATAAGTAAGTAAATAATATTTTTATCTACACGTTTATTCCTGAACAATGCATAGGCGAAGATGAAGTTAAACACACCCATACTTGCAGTGAATAGCCCCCTGTAATCGTACCCCACCGGATTATGTAAAACATACATACCTGCTGCATAGTAAAGAAATGTATTGCTCAGCAGCAGCCAGATTTCCAGTTCGCGGATGGAGGTACGCTCTTTGAGGTTATTAATGATATTCATGAAGAAAAACACCAGGTAAAAGGCTGTAGCGAAAGTAAGGGCGCCGGCAGTCATCTGAGGGTTAAACTTGTTTAAAAGCCAGCCACCGTATATCAGGATGGTGAAAGCATACGAAATAAGGTAAACAATGCTCCATTTTTTATGGTACGCCAAAACCAGCATGCCGGCATTTAATATTAGCAGGTAGCTGAAAAGTACAACATAATTTCCCTCGCCGGTGCTGAGCATAAAAGGCGTTGCAAAACCACCAATTATTGAAAGTACAGCGAGCTCTCTTTTATCATAAACAATTGAGAATAATACCGAAAAACCAGTAATTACCACCATGAGCAAGAATGCCGCAACCTGGCTAAGCAACCTGTATTCGTGGAACGCGATGGCAATGGTAAAATAGAGAACTGCGATACCGCCGCCAACAAGCACTGAGCTGAAAGCAGAGAATGAATTCCTGAGCCTGTGCGCTATAGATATTAAAATGCCGCCGCAAAGTATGCCTATAAATACACGCCCGGTTTCGCTGATCCATTGCTGGTCAATGGCATATTTCACAAAGAAGCCAATGCCAAGCACAAGTATGGCAATACCAATTTTATTTGCAAGATTTTCACCGATGAATTTTTCGAGGTCAGGATTCTTCTCAAAAAAAGTTTTCTCAGGCCCTGCCGCTTGTGGCGGAGATGCAGAGAATGAGTCGTAACTTGCAGCTGCAAAAGCTGGTACGGCTTCAGGCTCAGGCTGCACAAATTCTATAGGTTCAACCACAGCCGCTTTCGGTTGGGAAATTATTTCCTCTGGCTCCGGCTCATGCAATGGCGGAGATTTTACAATTGATGAAAAAACAGGAATTGGCGTAACAGGCGGTGGCGTATAAACCGGCTGTTGCTGCCTGTTATCTTCAGCAGCTTTATGCTCTGCGGTTTGCTGATTGATGTTAACTCTTTCTAGCAATTGCCTCAGGTTATCGATCCTGTCTTCGAGGATATCGATTTTACCTGCCATTTCCTGCTTTAAAGTTATAATAAGCACAACAGCAATTAATAGTATAATAAGGAGTAATACCTGCATATTTTTGCCTGGGGGATTTTTACTGAATATGTAAAGTTATTGTTTATTTTCAAAAATTTACATCCAAAAAGAAATTTTTTTTATACTATTTAATAATTCCATATATAGCCTGGCTTAAAAATGCTTCCGAAATATAATTCATTAATTAAGTGCTTTGCCTTGGCTAAACCGGTAACGCTGAATATAAAAAATTACGAGCTGAAAAATTAATGCCATAAGTAGCAGTAACCAATCTTAAAATAAATATTCAGCATTATTGCTTCGAGCTACATACAGGCAAAATACAATAAATACTTATTTAAAATTATATAACATGATTGAATATGGTTTGCGAAATGATGAACTCATACTTGCCTGGCCGCATATATGCATAAGGCAAAAAATGCTTAGTATCTTTGTAATATATTTCCAATAAATGAACGAAGAAAAATCTACACGCATAAATAAATATCTTAGTGAAATCGGCTATTGCTCACGCCGTGCAGCTGACACTTTAATTAATGAAAACCGAGTTACCATAAATGGTAAAGTGCCGGAACTGGGTACAAAAGTTAGCGAAAAAGATGAGATTTGTGTAGATGGTAAACTGGTGCAGGCAGCAACTGAAGATAAGGTTTATATTGCTCTTAATAAACCACGAGGAATAGTTTGCACAACCGACACAAAACGCGAGCCTGATAATATTATTGATTTCATAAATTTTCCTACACGTATTTTCCCCATTGGCAGGCTGGATAAATACAGCGAAGGCTTAATTCTATTAACCAACGATGGCGATATTGTAAATAAAATTCTGCGCGCGAGGAACAACCACGAGAAGGAATATATGGTAACGGTAACAACGCCAATAACGCCTGAGTTTATACAAGCCATGCGGAATGGTGTTCCCATTCTGGATGCAGTTACACGTAAATGCGAGGTAAAACAGCTGGATGAATTTACTTTTAAAATCATTCTTACACAAGGCTTGAACAGGCAGATCCGCCGCATGTGCGAATACCTAGATTATAAAGTTGCCCGGTTAAAGCGCATACGCATTATGAATCTAAAACTTGATTTACCCGTTGGAAAATGGCGTTTTCTAACAGCAAAAGAACTGGCTGAAATAAATGAAATGACTTCAGATTCTGCTAAAACATTCGAGGGTAAAAACGACTAAGACGCACTGCTTCATTTACATATGTAGTAAAGTAAATTTCCACTATTAATTAAAATTTGGCAGCATTATATAAATATCAGCTTCGCCCAGAATACAGATCTGAAAATTTATTAATTGAAATAATATCCGGTTTTGATGCAGATAGTCCAACCAAATTTGTTTCAGATTTAAAAGAAGTAATTTCAGAAATACAGCCAAAAATTACAGATATTCATGACCTATGGATGAATGATGAAATGTTTTTCTGCATGACTTCTGATGAGGGTGATTTTACTGTTTCTGTTACTATTTGGGGCATTGCATTTATTATGGCTTCAAGAAATCAAAAAGTAATTCTTAAAATAGATTCTGTTTTACAAAATGATGCAAACTTTGAGAAATTACCTGTGAATTTGGAGAATTATATATAGCTTCTCTTCATTAAATCGCTCAAAAAATGCTTTAAAACAAAAAGCGGCAATCATTAATTAAAATAATTGCCGCTTTTAAATTTATTGGTAAACTTATCGCCTGCCTCTCGAAGAATTTCCTCCACCGGAGCGGTTTGCGTTTCTCCTATTATTATTCGATCGGGAATTTCTGCTTTCACTTTCTTCAGAACTCCTGTTATTCTGTGAGTAATAATATATTAACGCTCCTGCACCGGCTATAACAGCTGTAGTTAATGCAGCGCGGAAAAACAAGCTTGTACGATTATGTTCCCAGTCTGCGCCAATACCTTTTTCTTTAGGAATATTTGGTACGTGGCCGTGAATAAGGTCAGAAACTACTCCTTCAACAACGTTTACACGGTCGGCAGCAATCAATAGTAACCAATGGCGCAAACGGTTCTCACTGAAGTGGAAAGCATAACGGCGAATCATTCCGCTAACGCCGCTTGGTGGTGCAGCTTCCCCTACAACAGCGCTAATATTTGGTCTTTCTGTAGATTTTAATACTTCGAAATCTGGGTTTTGTAAAGTCGGGCGTTCCCAGTTGCTGCGTTTGTGATCGTCGCCGGTATAGTTTTTCATCGGGTAAGTAGGCTCGTTTTTCGGATCAGCATCTATACCCCAGCCTTTTATGTGCGCGTATTTTTCAGCTAAATTATTTTCCATGATTTTTTATTCTTTAACGGTTGGTGGAATAAGTACGGTTTTAATGCAGTTATCGAGCTTGCTGGAGAACAAGTGGTAAGCATCGGAAATTTCTTCCAGCGGAACGCGGTGCGTAATAATCTCTTTCGGGTTCAAACGGCCTTCCTTTATATGCTCAATACACCTCGGCAATAAACGTTTTACAGCTGCCTGGTTTCCACGAACCACAATACCTTTATTGAACACATTACCTATTGGAACAGCCACCGGTGTTGGTCCATAAACACCTATAATAGAAAGAATACCGCCTTTTTTAAGAGAGTTGATTGCCCAGTGAAGCGCAGTTGCAGAACCACCTTGCATTAATAACCTTATACCAGCTAAGGTTTGTAATGAATTTCCTTTCGCTTCAAGTCCAACGGCATCTATACAAACATCGGCACCGAACCAGTCGGTTTGTTTTTTCACGAATTCCGCCACATCTCCAATCTCATAGAAGTTATACGCTTCGCATTGTGCGTATTTCTTCACGAATTCCAGTCGGTAATCAATATAATCAATTACAATTACGCGGCCTGCACCAAATAACCAGGCGCATTTCGCAGCCATAATTCCAATTGGTCCCGCTCCGAAAACCACAACAGTATCGCCCACTTTTATACCGCCCATTTCTGCAGCCTGGTAGCCGGTTGGCACAACATCCGTTAAAAGAACGGCATCATCCAGGTCCATCCAATCAGGAATAATAGTTGGGCCCACGTTGCTATATGGTACGCGCGCATATTCTGCCTGGCCGCCATTGTAACCGCCTGCAGTGTGGGAATAACCGTAAATAGCGCCAACAGCCGTAGCCTGAGAGTTAGCTTCATGGCAGTTTCCAAGTAATCCTTGCTTGCAGAAAGCACATTTTCCGCAGGAAATATTGAAAGGTACAATTACGCGGTCGCCGATCTTAACTTCAGTAACTTCGGAGCCCACTTCTACAATTTCACCAATAAATTCGTGGCCGAAACAGGTTCCCACGCGCGTATCCGGAACTAAGCCGTGATACAAATGCAGGTCGGAGCCACAAATACAGGTTCTTAAAACTTTTACGATGGAATCTTCGGGATGAAGAATTTCGGGCATTGGTTTTTGATCTACTCGGACGCGGTAAGGCCCGCGGAAGTTCATTGCTAACATATAAGGTAGGTTTAAATTTGGTCCACTTAATTGACAAAGTTTTAAGACTGCTGTTCGGTAATTGTTGAATTTTTAACAAGATAATATTAACAAGGCCAGCAATTACATATATGTATTATGGGAAAAATGCTTTATCCAAGCATAAGAGAGAATGAATGAATGTGAGAATATGAGAATAATTGCCAGATGGAAAACAACAAAAGGGAAGTTAATCGAAATGCAAAGCAATTCTCCAATTTTCCAAACTTTCAATCTTGCCATTCCATATATCATCAAGCAAAAAAATGCTTAAAAAATTTTGATGCTGCAGTGCAACCTTTGCTTTGTAAATTGCATCTAACAAACAAAACAGCAGAAAACCAAACCCATTGGCTTATACAGAGCAGGAATTAGCGGAAGGCTGCAGAAAAAACAGCCGCAAACACCAGCAGGCACTTTACCAGTGCTATGCAGGTAAATTGTTTGCGCTTTGCCTCCGCTATGCAGGCGACCGTATGCAGGCCGAAGACTTTTTGCAGGAAGGCTTTATAAGGATTTTTTCGAAAATAGATCAGTTTAAAGGCGATGGAAGCCTGGAAGGCTGGATGAAACGGATTATGGTAAACACAGCATTGCAGCATTTGCGCCGCGAAAAATCGCTGCCGAAGATTGGAGATATTGATGATGCCTCGCCGGTGCTGGAACATGGGGCTGATGCGTTGGACCAAATGGCTGCAGATGAGCTTATAGAATTGATTGAAATGCTGCCAACCGGTTACAGGCTGGTTTTTAACTTATATGTAATTGAGGAATATAGCCACAAGGAAATTGCAGAGGAGCTGGGAATCAGCGAAGGAACAAGCAAATCGCAACTGGCAAGGGCACGTACACATTTACAAAAACTATTAAAAAAAAATGAGCGTATTCAGGATCAACAAATCGCCGGATGAGGAGAACAGGGATAAAGGCATGCGCGATAAGCTGAATGCCCACTCTGTAACGCCGCCGAGTTATATTTGGGATAATGTGGAGGAAAATCTTCCGCAAAAGCCTAAGCGCCGGCCGTTCATCTTGTGGCTGATGCCACTGGCAGCCTGCCTTGCGGGCCTGGCCTGTTTGCTATATATCCTGTGGCCGGAAAATGCTTCAGTACAAAATAAAAATGAAATATTTGCTGAAGCACCAAGTATGCAAAAAAGCGAGCATGCACGTGAAACCAACAGTAAAACTGAGGCATTAGCTGTAGAAAAAGAATCGGCAACTGCACAAAATTCGCTGCACAATGGTGAAGATTTGATTGTACAGCACAAATCCAGTTCTTCAAATGCAGCCTCAAAAACTTACCAGGGCGTTAAAATAACTTCTAATCAAAAAGCAGGTATTAAAGCAGGCAAAGCACCAGGCATTTTAAATATTGAAAGCAGGGATGATGATAATAAAAAAACTTATGCCGGTAAAAAACGCGGCAATGATTCAACCTTAAACAATTCTGGAACCTTATTGGCTGGCAATACAACCACCGATGCTGAGAATGGAAAACTGGAAGACACAGCTCAAGAAATTAAAACCATTGAAAATCCTGTAAAAGCTGAGAAAAAAGTTACGCCATCAAACAACAAAAATCAGAGCAAATGGGCTTTTGGCGCTGAACTAGGCGCAGGTTCCTCTTACAGAATTATTAATTACGGCGTAAATTTTATTAGTAAGGATGCTTTTGAAGATGCTGGCCCCGACCAGGTAATACAATACAATTCAACCGATTACCAGGCTATAGAAAGAGCTGGCTCCTCATGGAGCGGTGCTTTAAATACTCGTTATAACTTTAACGATAAATGGAGCTTAAGCAGCGGGCTTGGCTACACTAAAACAAGCATACAAAGCAAATACAATGTAATGGTAATGGTTAAGCGACAGGAGCCTATAGTTAATGCCAGCCTGGATACTACTTACCAGCAAACAAATTCAACCGGCGCTTTTACATACGAAGATTTCAGAAGTGAGAAATTGAATGTAAACACTGGCTCAGTTACTAGTACAAAGAACGAAGAATACCAGGTAAAATATAATTTCAGCTTTACAGATGTTCCGCTGCACCTTCAATACCGGGCTTCAACAGCCAAAGCAACATGGTTTGTACAGGCTGGCCCAACACTCAGATTTTTATCGGGCAAAAAGGCTGTTTATAGAAATAACGGTTATGAGCATGTAATGCTGCTGGAAAACAATTATAATAAACTGGCAGTAAGCGCGTCTATCGCAAGCGGTATTTCGCTTCCTGTTAAAAATTTCGATATTCAGTTCGGCCCGTCATTCAGCATGTGGTTAACGCCACTTATTAAGGATGCCAATCCTAAAACACATTTATATAACACACAGCTGAAAGCCGCCATATATTATAAGCTTTAAAAATGCTTTGGTATGATGTTACAATCAGCCAATTATAAACATTAACTTCGAGTGATTATTACATATATTACTTTCATTTAAAATGCTTTAGTAAACATGAAAACTTATTTATTGACCATTTTATTTTCAGCATCTTTATTTTCTATTTCCTGTAAAAAGCAAGAAAATTCAGCCTGTATAGATCCTGCCAAAATTAAAAAAGATGCCATTTGCACCATGGATTACAGGCCTGTTTGCGGCTGCGATGGCAAAACATATGGCAATGCCTGCGAAGCAAGCAAAAATGGTTTAAAAAGCTGGAAAGAAGGAGAATGCAAAAACAGTGATCAGTGATCAATTATCAGTGATCAATTATCAATTATCAATAATGATTATCTGTTTGTTAGGAACTATTGCTTAGTTAACCTCTCCGCCCTGCGGGCACCTCTCCTTATCTAAGGAGAGGTGGCTGAAAACCGAGATTTATTTCACAAATTTTCCTAACAAACGGATAGTAATATTATAAATTATCAGTAATTAATTATCCATTAATGTTTTAGGCTGGCATTATGATTGATTACATATCTTACCTTGGCTAAAAATGCTTTGCAGCAACATTCTGCAAGGTGTTGAGGTTAAAAGGCAGGGGCAATTCCGGATAAACCTTTAATATATTGAAGGCAAAATTTAACCTTTTAACCAGATTTAACCGATTATTCGATCTGCTGTTTTTTAAACGCAAAAACGCTTACGCACATCTAAAGAAGCGTATTATTCAATATATCGAGTTTTGTAAGTGCAGCGAAACCGGGCGATTGCTGTGCGTGTAACAATGCGCTTAAATGCCTGGTGTGATGAATATCTGTTCCAACAAAATTCACCATTTTTTCCTGTATCAGCTTCTCTGCAATTTTTTTTGCTTCTTTAGAATAATAACCTGCCAGTGAGGCAAGGTTTATCTGGAAACAAACGCCTTTGCCAAAAAGCGTTCTGTACTTTTCAAAATCATCATACATATAAGTATAGCGCTCAGGATGAGCAAGTATGGGCTGGTAACCGGCAATTTTAAGGTTAAAAATCACTTCATCGAAATTCGGCGCATTACTCAGGTAAGATGTTTCTACAAGTATATATTTTTTATCTCCGCCGAAGCTTAAAAGCTTATCGTCAGCCAGTTGTTTCTCCAGGTTATCATCAATATTATACTCTGCGGCGGCTTCTACCCTTATATCAATATTCTGTTCCTTTAAAACGGCATTCAGTTTTTCGCAAACCGGCAAAATCGTTTCCGGAGAGTTCTTATAAAAATCGGACATTACATGCGGTGTAGTGATAAATTTACGGTAGCCTGTTTCAGCCAGCCGCTTTATCATTTCAACCGATTCATCGAAACTTTCCGATCCATCATCAATACCAGGCAGCAAATGCGAATGCATATCTACCAGGTACGGGTTCGGTACCGGCTCGTGATTAACTTTTTTCTTTCCAAAAAGACCTGATAAAAACCCCATAAACCTATTTTTGTAAAAGTAAGTGCTCTAATGTACCTGCCGCCTCGTGTATGTCAAAATTATTAAGTACACTTTTAGTTTACTGTAAAGATATAAAAATTATTTATTTAATAATACTGGCATGTTTTTCATCGGCTACAGCCAAAGCACAATTTTACTGTAAAGATTCCTCGCGCATAAACAGGTATATCAACTGCGGGCCAAACTACCAGCCGGTGTGCGGGTGTGATGGAAAAACCTATCGTAACCTTTGCATTGCATCTGAGCATAACGGAATTATGAACTACCAAAATGGCATTTGCGAGCCCATTGATATTGATTTTTACCCGAATCCTGTTATAACAT
Organism: Bacteroidota bacterium; assembly: GCA_036846145.1. GTDB lineage: Bacteria > Bacteroidota > Bacteroidia > CAILMK01 > CAILMK01 > DAIUCM01. The sequence continues at coordinate 2,514 of DAIUCM010000022.1, read as the reverse complement.
TTATGAACATATCCGTTGCACGTAAAGATGAAGGAGGCGCACAGGTTGTAATTTACGATCTTTTTGGCAAGGTTTATTATTCGCAGTTTTTTAACCGCATACAAACCGTTAGTTATAAAATTGAAATGCAGGATTATCCGCCCGGAGTTTATATTCTGGTTGCCTATACTACAACTTACGGAACCTGGCGCAAATTTATTAAACAACCGCAATCTTGATCTACCTTCTCGCACATAAATATTCACCGCGCTTATCTTATACTGCCGATATTATTTTTGGCGTAATTCTACAAACGCGTTTCAAAATTCTATATATATCAGGGCCGGAAAATACTTCGGGTTTACCGCAGGATGCCGTATTGCTTGATTATACAAATTTTGAAAATAAAGGCGCGCTGAAAATCCCGCAGGAAAAATTGCTTTTTGAAGAAGATATTAAACCATATGAGCCTGATATAGAAAAAAGCGACCTGCTGAAAATAAGATTTTCTGCCTCGCTCGATACACAAGGCGCTGTTATAGATTTCGATATTTTCGCCACGGCTTTCTATCTTCTTTCCGAATATCATAATTATTTAAATACAGATTTTGATATACACGAAAGATATGACGAAACGAAGCACAATCTTTATTCGAAAAAACACCATACGCAGCCATGGGTAAATATTTATGCCGAATGGTTATGGAAAAGGTGTATCGAAAAAAATCACGGCTTACAAAGAAACTTTCCGGCTTTCCGGTACACCATTTCATTTGATATTGATTCGCCTTTCCTTTACAGCCATAAACCCTTCTGGCTGCAGATGGGCGGATTTTTGAAAGATGTTTTGAAGCTGGATTTGCCTGCGGTGAAGAAACGTTTCCGCGTTTTAAGCAATGCAGAAAAAGATCCATACGATGTGGCTGAGTATATTTTAAAGAATGTAAGCCGGGAAAAGCTTGCTTTTTTATTTTTACTCGACAGGCATTCACCCAACGATACCAGGTACACTTATAAAAACACTGCGTACCAGGCCATCATTCAACGTCTATCCGCGGCTGGCATCGAGTGTGGCATTCACCCATCGTACACCAGTTTTAACAATGCCGGTAAAATAATTTTTGAGAAAGAAAAGCTGCAGCAAATTACCGGTAAAACGGTTTACAGCGCACGTATGCATTTTCTAAAATACAGGCTTCCGCAAACGTACCATCATTTTATAAAAGCAACCCTAACGCACGATTATACCGCCTGCCCTGTTCATACGCCAGGCTTCAGGCACTTTATTGCCACGCCTTTTTTGTGGTTCGACCTCGCAAAAAATACAGTGAGTAATTTAACGCTGCACCCAACCATGGTTATGGACCGTACCCTGCAAAAATATAATGAACTTGATGCCGGAAAAGCTTACCATGAAATTGTAAAAGTAATTGATGAAACCATTAAATATAACGGCCATTTTGTTATACTCTGGCACAACAGCACACTTAGTGAGTGGAAGGAATGGAAAGGCTGGCGAAATGTTTTTGAGAAAGTTTTAATGTACCTGAATTCAAAAAGCCAGTAAAATATGCAAGCCACTTTTTTGCAAAATCACCAGATTGATTTCACCGGCTGGGATCAGCTTGTTCAGCAATCGCCGCAAGGCAATATTTTTATGCAAAGCTGGTATATAAACGCAATGCTTGCGCAATGGCAGGCAGTTGTTGTACATGACGATAAGCAAAACCTGCTTGCGGTAATGCCCATGTTAATAAAAAGCAAATACTATTTAAAATACTCGCTTCAGCCCATACTTGCAAAATACTGGGGCATTTGCCTGGCAAACAAAATATTTTCAAACCATTATGAAGAATATAGCTGGAAGAAAAAAGTAGTGGAAGCCATTATACAAGCAATTCCGCAAAAACTGGCCAAATTTAACCACAGTTTCAGTCCCGCTTTTGATTATCTGCTGCCTTTTTACTGGAACAAATACCAGCTTGTAACAAGGTACACATATATACTTTCGCTGAAAAATACTTCAACAAAGCCCGAAGAAGGGTTTTCGAAATCGGTTACCAAAAAAGTAAATAAAGCGCTGAAAAACGAGCTGATAATAAGGCCTGAGCATGATGTAAATTTGTTGTTAAAGCTTTTTGAAGAGAATGAAAATTCTGGCAAACTTATCTTACCAAAGTCTCATTACCAGCAATATACCAACATTCAACAGGCTTGCGCAGAACGCGGGCAGTGTTTTATGCTTTCGGTTTTTAACCAAGAAAATTCAGGCATTGCTTCCGGGCTATTCCTTCAGGACTGGCACACTACCTATTTTTTATCGGGCATTGTATCACCTGCATACCGCCAAACCGCCGCTATGCCTTTGCTGGTTACCGAGGCCATAAAAAAGGCTCAGACAGGTACGGATAATTTCGATTTTTTAGGCTCCATGATGGAAACTATTGAAAGCTTTTTCCGTAGCTTCGGCCCGAAACCTGTTGCATATATGGCCGCTAAAAAAAATGCTTTGCCATTTATATGATTACCATATAC
>DAIUCM010000021.1:0-36749 GCA_036846145.1 Bacteroidota bacterium | reverse complement strand
TGATATATGTGATTTAGTTGTAAAGTTGGAAGGTTGTAAAGTTGAAAGGTTAGTTCGAATCACGGCATTTTTAATTTTTAATTCTTAATTTTTAATTGAATAAGGGTTGCTTCGCATCGCGGACTATTCTTTCATTCTAACATTCATTCAATCTTTCATTTCCCACCGCATCGCGGCATTTTTAATTTTTAATTTTTAATTTTTAATTGATTTCCCATTTGGTGAAGCTTCGCGTAACGTACAAATCTTGCCATAGCAGAAATCATCGCAATAATGAATCCATACTTCCCATCTAAAAAACCTGCTTTAAAAAAATACATCCTCATAAAGCTTAACCATGGGCTGAAAATAAGTTTACTTAAAGATGATCTTTTGCCTTTGCTGAATTGCTCCTGCGCTGATAAAGTACTGTAATGGTTTATGTTATCTATATGTTGTGCAATAGTGTGAAACGAATAATGCAGGCAATCACCTTTTAATAAAATGGGTTGAATGTTATCGTCAATATGCAGAGTTTCGTGCACAAAATCGCCAACCCAGCGCGCTTTTCTACGGTCGAATAAGCGGGTTTTTGTATCGGGGTACCAGCCGCCATGTTTAATCCATTTTCCGCAATAATTTGTAAGCCTGTGGAATGAATAGAAGAAATTATTATTTTCGCCGGCAGAATTTTTAACCGCTAAAATACTTTTTCTGAGCGCTTCGGAAAGCACTTCGTCAGCATCTAAACTAATGATCCAATGAGAATTAGCCTGCTCATTCGCCCAGTTTTTTGTTGCAGCGTAGCCTTCCCATTGGCGAGAAAAAAATCTTGCACCAAAACTCTTACACAGTTCTTCGGTTTTATCGGTAGAAAAAGAATCCACTACAATAACTTCATCCGCAATGCCTTGAAGAGATTGCAGACAGGACGCAATATTTTTTTCTTCGTTCTTGGTAATGATTACGGCGGAAAGAAAATTTGTTATACCTTTATGCATGATTTTTGCGCCTTGCGGAAGAATTAAAGAAAAATCCGTTTAATGGAAAAGAAAAACGAAATTACTAAAAAGGAAAGAGACGACATTTTTGAAAGGGAATTTCTTCCTCATATAGATTCATTATACAACTTCGCCACGTACCTGCAAAACGATGACGAAGTGGCCAAAGACCTGCTGCAGGAGACCTATATGCGCGCCTATCGTTTTATAAATTATTACGAAAAGGGAACTAATGCGAAGGCTTGGTTGATTAGGATTCTGAAGAACACGTTCATTAACGAGTATCGCAAAAAGAGCAAAGCCCCAATAAAGGTAGAGCTTGAAGAAACTTACCAGCAGGTAGATGACAGCAGCGATGACGAAGTGCAGAATGTGGACCTCAGGGAAGAAGTTTACAATAATTTAGTTGGTGATGAAATTACTTCGGCCGTAAATGCGTTGCCTGTAGATTACCGCTTAATTATTTTGCTTTGCGATGTGGAAGGTTTTAAGTACGATGAGATAGCAAAAATTATAGATGTACCTATAGGGACCGTACGAAGCCGATTGCACAGAGCGCGCAACATGCTGAAAGACAAGTTAAAAGATTACGCAGAAAAACGAGGTTATAAAGTAGAATAAACCCCAATTGTATAAAGTAAAAAAGTAAAAGTATGAATTGTATTGACGTAGCAAAAAGCATGCAGCTTTTCTTAGATGAAGAGCTCCCATTTCAACAGGTAGAAACTGTTCAGCTTCATGTAGCAACCTGCAATGTTTGCCAGGAGAAATTAAAATCAGAACAGGTTTTCAGACAAGCTATAAGGGAAAAAATATCGAGAAAAACCGCTACAGATACAATATTGGATACAGTTAGAACCGCTGTTCACGCGCACGAAGTAGTTTAGTTATCTTTTTCTTTTCCATGTTATAAATGTAATACCTCAGCACGTAGTATGAGCTTGCTGAGGTATTGTTGTTTATGGATAGTTCGGCTTGTTGGGGCGTATTGCATACGCCCGTTTGCGTTGTAATAAGTTAGATTTGTATTTCAATTGTTTATTCTTTTACTTTTGTCTTAACACAAAAGTAAAAGAATAAACTTTTCGAAGCTCAACTTAACTAATCACTTCTAAGAAAGAAATACAAACCTTCATCTTAACTTCGCGCAGAGAAAAAATTTCCATATAGCCAAATCCGAAAAAATGATTTCAACCGAAAAAACATGGAGCGAAATTAATGTGCAAACGGCAAGAGGTTTGGCGCGCGCAATTTCCTTGGTTGAAAATAATGCAGAAGGTTATCTGGAATTTCTTGCACGATTAGATCCCACAAAAAATCCACCTGTTATTGGCATCACCGGCCCGCCCGGCGCAGGGAAAAGTACGCTTGTAAATGCATTAATTGGTTTTTTGGCAGCGCAAGGCAATAGAGTTGGCGTATTGGCTGTTGATCCTACCTCACCATTTAATTTCGGCTCTTTGCTGGGCGATAGAATCCGCATGGCGGAGCATTATACAAATCCAAATGTCTTTATAAGATCATTGGCAACACGCGGTTCATTGGGTGGATTATCGGCCAAAGCTATAGAAATTACTGATGTTCTTCGCGCAGCAGATTTTGATTATATTATTATAGAAACGGTTGGCGTTGGCCAAAGCGAGGTTGAAATTGCCGGATTAGCCGATACAACCATAGTGGTTCTTGTGCCTGAAGCGGGTGATGAAATACAGGGAATAAAAAGCGGTATTATGGAAATTGCAGATATTTTTATTGTGAATAAAGCTGACAGGCCGGGTGCGGAAATCTATATCAGTAATCTTAAAAAAATGCTTCATGCAAGGCCGAAAAGTGATTGGCAAATTCCTGTAATTGCAACCGTTGCGCAGAAAAAAGAAGGCATTGATAAAGTTGCCGAAGCCGTTTTTCAGCATCAACAATCTCCACAAACACAAAGCAGAAAACCGCAACTATTGGCCGAAAAAGCTTACCAGTTGATTCAAAGTAAACGCATGGCGGGAATTAGCAAACGCGAGCTGGCGGAAAAAATTGCCGAATCGCTAAAACAGGGTAATTTTAATCTTTATAAGCTGGTTAAAGATTCAATTACGAATTATGCCGTTTAGTTTAAGATTTAAAAAAGTTTTTCGAATAGATTCAATTAGTTTTCATATATATTATTGTTCTCTCGAGCCGGGAAGCTTGTTACTTTGACTTGATGCAAAGTAATTAATTGTGAAGCATTACAAATACAAAATCATAAAAGCTTGATATGTAAATGCGTAAAAATTCAAGCCCAGTAAATTATATTGCTAAAAAACAACCTTAAATCATATTTCACCCGTAACAGGAGCCAAAACTAATTTATAAATTTTAAGATTTATGGAGTGCAATATGCTAAGGGTTTATTAAAACCAACCGAGCTTTTTCTTTGAACGCATATGCTAAAAAAATGCCCGGTTAATATATACTAAACAATGGGCTGGTTTGCATATATATAGCGCCACAAAAATGCTTTATAAAATATTCAGCTGCGCAAGTGCATGCTTCGGAACCTGTGTAAATTTCACAATTTTATTATATAACTCCTGAGGGTTAAAGGGCTTTATTACACAATCGTTCATACCAACAGCCAATATCTTATCCATAACATCGGGCGTTGCGGAAGCTGTAAGCGCAATAATTGCAGGATGGTCGCCACAAATTTCTCTTATTTGTTTTGTTGCGCCAAAACCATCAAGCTCGGGCATATGAAGGTCCATTAAAATAAGATCATATTTGTTAGCTTTGGCTTTTTCTACCGCTATACGGCCGTTTTCAGCAACCTCTACCCTTACATCCCATTTATGCAGAAACTTAGATACTACCAGCTGGTTTACCTGGTTATCTTCAGCCAATAAAACATTTATATAGCCAAGACTTGTAAACGATTGAAGATCAGATTTATAGCTGATATATTTTGGCTTCTGCGCATCGGGCTTTTTAAAGGTAAGTGTAAAATAAAAGCGTGAGCCTTTGCCTTTTTCACTTTCTACATTTATTTTACTGTCCTGCAGCTCAAGCAACCGCTTAATAATGGCAAGCCCCAGGCCAGTACCGCCGAAACGGCGTGTTGTATCGGTAGATTCCTGTGTAAACGAATCGAAAATATGTTCCAGGCTTTCTTCATCAATTCCAATCCCGGTATCAGTAATCGAAAACTCAATAGCTATTGTGCTTTCTGTTTCAGCCGTAACAAGTGCATCTATGGTTACACTACCCTGGTTTGTAAATTTAATGGCGTTGCTTACCAAATTCACAAGTATCTGCGATAGACGAACCGGGTCGCCAACTACAATCTCCGGCAGCTCTTCGTCACGGCGGAACTTCAGGTTAATGCCTTTTTCCTCTGCCAGAAAAGACAATGAATGTTTTATACCATTTACAGCCTCTAGCAGGTTAAAGTTTATTTCCTCAAATACTACTTTACCAGCTTCTATTTTAGAAAAATCGAGAATATCGTTAATAAGCGCAAGCAGGTTCTCTGCCGAAAATCTCAATGTACGCAGGTTTTCGAGCTGTTCCGGCTTGGGTTCTTCGTGCAGCATTAAGTAAGTAATGCCTATAATTGCGTTAAGCGGCGTTCTTATCTCGTGGCTCATTATAGACAGGAACTGTGCCTTTGCGCGCATGGCTTCCTCGGCTTTTTCTTTAGCGGCAATGAGCTCTTTTTCTGTTTGTTTCTGCTCGGTAATATCTAAACTTACACCCGATAGTTTAATTAGTTTACCTTGCTCATGCACCGGGATGCCCTTTGTTTTTGTGTAGCGTATTTCACCATTGGGCGCTATGGTGCGTATTTCAATTTCGTACGGTATGCCGCCTTTTAGCGCATTCTCTACACTGTAAAGCAAAATCTCAACATCATCCGGATGAATCATTTTCATATATTCATCCTTTACAGGAACGCCAGTGTTCGGGTCTAAGCCAAGCAATGTAAACGCTTCTTCGCTCCAGGTAAGTTTTTCTTTATTAAAATTATACTCCCAGCTGCTAAGGTTCGCCATGCGTTGCGCCTCTTTAAGCTGGTGCTCGCTTTCGCGGATTTTTTCTTCAGCGTAATATTTTTCAGTTACATCTTCCAGAATTGCGACATACCCTTGCAAGCGATTATTGTTGTAAAAAGGTGCGGCCACACAACCAACCCACTTTTGTTCATTACTGCCTAAAGGGTTAAACCTTACACGCACGTTTGTTTTTTCCGATGGGCTTGCCTGCGTTTGCCAGTTAGCTAATAATAACGCTTTATCTTCGGCATGCACAACACTGTGCCAGCCGAAATCCAGCGCATTCTCCAGGCTGAGGCCGGAGATTTGACTGAACGCGGTATTTGCGTAAGTGCACTTTCCGGAAACATCGGTAACAAGTATTCCGAGGGGTGTAAAATCTGTAATGGCCTTGAGGTGCGTTTCGCGTGATTGCAGCAGGAACTCTGTATTCTTGCGCGAAGTTATGTCCTGGAAAGTGCCTTGCAGCTTTATCACTTTACCGTTGCGAAGTATAGGCCGTCCTATGCACGACACCCATATTTCATTGCCTTTGGCAGATAGAAAACGCAGTTCCAGGTTATACGGCTGTTGATTGGCAATTGCGTTTTGCATGGCCGCTTCCAGTATGGGCCTGTCATCCGGATGAAAAAAGTCCAGTCGCCCGTCCAGTGAAAGCGCCTGGTCGTTTGGCAGCTCATAAATATCCAGCACCGCTTTGGTAGAAGCAACGTTGCCCGTTAACAGGTTTACCTCCCACCCGCCAACCTGCGATAGGTCAAGCGCATTACTTAAGAGCTCCTGGGTTTCATGGTGTTTTGTAACATCTGTGCCCGTAAAATAAAGGTAACCGGTTTCTATATCTTCAGTAGCGCTCCATTGCACGCAAATTATACCGGCGTTGTTGGTTTTCATCTTCAAAACCTGCGAGCCACTGTTTAGCTCCGATGTAAGGTTTTCGAATATTTTGTATGTTTTTTGCGTTTCATCGTCCAAAACCAAATCTGTAAAAAAACTACCGGCTACGCTGCCGCCCTGGCCAAATGTTGCTGTAAAAGTATTATTTACAGTAACCAAGCGGCCTTGCTTATCGGCAATGCAGAGCAGATTTTTGTTTTCGAGAAAAAAATTGGCGTAATTGGGGCAAAACATATATAATTCGGAGGGAAGCGTTTAAATAATAAGCTATCTTACAAAAAGATACGGAAAATAATTCTATTAAAAAAATATGCGCTGGCACAGCTATGTAAGCGCCACCCGGTTTTTGTAATTTTTAAGCGTTTGTTTTAAACTTTATTAACTGGCACTGCGCGGTTTAATTTTTATGCGTGGCAAAGCCTGTTAAAATCAGCATTAAGTAAAAAAATATATAAACAGCAAAGTAAACATTTTTATAATTTAAAACAGGCAGTAATAGAAAAACTGACAGTAATTTCTGGCAAGGACAATTTATTGAAAACCCTGTTCAGGCAAATGCGTTTTAAGCAATATAAAGTATTTTTAAACATACAGCTATATGGCGAAACAAACTTTTAACGCGCTTATAAATTCTGAAATGCCTGTATTGGCAGATTTTTATGCCGACTGGTGCGGCCCTTGTAAAATGATGGCGCCCGTGCTCGAAGAGGTTGCAAGATCGCTGCATGGAAAAATGAAAGTTATAAAGATAGATACAGATAAAAACCCGGCAGTTACCGCGCAATACGGAATACAGGGCATACCAACATTAATACTTTTTAAACAGGGAAAAATACTATGGCGCCAAAGCGGCGCCATGGCTAAACACCAGCTCGAAAACGCATTAAAACCATTCCTCAGCTAAGAAAACCGTATATTTGCGGCTTTTATTTTAATGAATGAATGTAAGGATGTAAGAATGAAAGAATAATTCTGGAACCCGGCATTCGTAATTGGTAATTGAATTTCATGGCTGAAAAACTATTTCTTAAAACACCCGAGCAAATTGAAGGCATCCGCAAAAGCTGCCATTTGGCCCGCAAGGCAACAAAATATATTGCGCCTATGCTGCAGCCCGGTGTCAGCACGAAATTTCTCGATAAAAAAATAGAAGAATTTGTACGTGACCACGGCGGTACACCTGCCACATTAAATTATCATGGCTACCCTGCAAGCTCCTGTATATCAATTAACGATGTTATTTGCCATGGCATACCGGCAGATAATATTATTATTAAAGCCGGCGATCTTGTAAAAGTAGATGTCTCCACTATTTTAAATGGATTTTTTGGCGATACCTGCATGAGCTACGCCATTGAACCTGTAAGCCAGGAGATTAACCGGTTAATGCGCATAACATTAGAATGCCTGAACCTGGGTATAAAGCAATGTAAGCCAGGTAATTATATTGGCAATATTGGCTACGTAATTTCAAACCATGCGCATAAACACGGTTACAGTGTAGTTTACCAGTTTTGCGGCCACGGCGTTGGCTTAAGTTTGCACGAAGCACCCGAAGTTGCGCACGAGGCCGACGAAAATACCGGCCCGAAAATGAAACCCGGCATGACCTTTACCATTGAGCCGATGATAAACCAGGGAAAAGCACGCGCCAAAGTTGATAAAAAAGACGGCTGGACCGCACGGACCATTGATGGAAAACTCAGCGCACAATATGAACATACAGTGCTAATTACAGATAGCGGCGTTGATGTTTTGACGGATGTTGACAATGAGTATTGATTTTTAATGTGCCAATTTGAAAATATGCCAATGTGCCAATGAAAGTACTTTTTTGGATTATTACTCTATTCACTTGCTCATCGGTTTTTGGGCAAACTACTTGCAAAAAATGTGATGTTAGCAAAGCTCAAGTTATTGAAATACATGAGCAGAATTTAACTTATAATGTTGTGAGTGAATTCTTGTGCACTTTTGATAGCGTATGCAACAACAACGTGGAATTTTCGGAATATAGTAATAAGATTCTTTTCAGAGTTTTGGCAAATGCTCCAGAGTTATATTTTAATGTACTCGAAAATGAAAAGCTAGATAAGAATTTGTTTTTAAGAGCAATTGAAAATCCTATTGATGATTCAATAAATCTACAAGAGATTTATGACAAAATTAAAAGAAGTTCTGTATCTAATCTGATTAAATCAGAATATTCAAACTCAATACTAACTGCTGCTAACAAAACTGGGACAAAAATTAAAAAGTAATCGTCAAATTAGTTAATGAATTTTACAAATCCTAATAAATACGAATCCCGCAACCTGAATTTTAAAGATTTAATTGCTGATAAACTCACGCGCCAGCATTTTATGAAGTTGATGGGTTTTGAGCTTACGAAAATAGAAGCCGGATATATTGAAGGAGAAGCTGTTTTAGACCAGAAATTGCAGCAGCAAGACGGAATGGTTCATGGCGGTGTAACATCTACAGTGGCAGATATTGTTACCGGTTTCGCGGCATTTAGTTTGGTTGATAAAGATGACAGAGTTGTAACTTCCAACTTAAATGTTTCATATTACGCGCCGGGAAAAGGAGAACGGATTTTCGCCCGCGGATGGGTGAGTAAACCCGGCGCGCGTGTACATTATTGCGAGGGCGAAGTTTATGTGATCAGAAATGGCGAGCCTCATCTTATCGCCAAAGTAAACTCCATTATGGCCGTAATTCAGGGGAAAAACAAACAAGTAGAAGATTCAATTACGAATTAACAATTACGAATTACGAATGCCGAGATGCAGAAATATTCATTCATTCTTACATTCATTCATTCAATCATTAAAAACAAATGAAAATAAGTTTCTGGTGCATTGGCAAAACGGAAGAAAGTTATCTTTTAGAAGGAATAAATAAATACAACAAGCGGCTAAGCAACTATCTTTCATTCGAATACAAGGAAATACATATAAGGCAAAGCGCAAAAATGGTTACACCGGCCCAGCATAAACAAACCGAGCGCGATGAATTGCTGAAACTCATAAAACCTACTGATTTTCTTATTCTTTTGGATGAAGCCGGGAAGGAATTTACGAGCGTGAAATTTGCAGAATTTCTGCAGAAAAAATTCAATGAAGTTGCCGCCAACATGATTTTTCTTATCGGTGGCGCTTATGGTTTTCATCACGATATTTATGCGCGCGCAAATGCCAATATCGCCCTCAGCCAAATGACCTTTACACACCAGATGGTTCGCCTAATTTTCCTGGAGCAATTATACAGGGCCATGACTATTTTACGCAACGAGCCATATCATCATTAAACATTAAAAGCCGTTTTCTAAATAGTAACAATATTTACTAAGGAGCAACTTTTTACATTTTGTGAAACACTTCAATAATTATAAAAGCCATTTCTACATATAACAATACCACAAAAAATACCTTGTTGCTTTTACAGCATGCAGGCGATACCAATATATAATGGAATATGTATAAGGCCGGTTTGTGTACCACGAAACCTGGAATTATCGCTTATATGCTCCGTTGCTTGTGCTCAGAACATACTTTTCAAATACGCCCAATTCAATCTATATTGGTAAAACATGTTAAAAACTACAGGCTGAAAATCACATTGCGTACCTTTGCAGCCTAACCAAACTATGCAGCGAGATGTGGAAAAGAGTATTATTAAGTATTTTTTGTGTTACTAATATATGCGGATGGACTGATTTACAGGCACAAAACCTGCGCGTTAACGATCACAATACCAATGCCTGGTTAATGTATTTCGGCAGCCATACTATAAACCAGAAATGGGGAATACATACCGAAGCGCAGATTCGGAGAGCAGAAGTTGTGGAAACCTGGCAGCAAATATTATTACGCGGCGGCATAAATTACAATATCACCAAAAATGCTATGGCTACTTTGGGTTATGCTTTTATAGAGACATTTCCGTACGGCGGCTACCCTGCCAGCGAAGCATTTCCCGAGCATCGTATATACCAGCAGCTTCAGTTTAGAAACAAGGAAGGCATTTTACCGCTGTTGCACCGTTTCCGCCAGGAGCAGCGCTGGGTTACACCCGCAGGTAAAGATACAGCTGTTTATACCAATCGTACGCGCTATATGTTCAGGGCAGTTTTACCTTTGGTGAAACCCACCGAAGAAAACAGGAGCGTTTACCAGCCAAATGGATTATACCTGGCTGCGTACGATGAAATATTCGTGAATTTTGGTAAAAATGTTCAGCAGAATGTATTCGACCAAAACAGGTTATATTTCGCAATAGGCTTTAAAACTTCGTCATTCGGCTCTGTAGAAGCCGGCTATCTGAACCAGATCTTGCAAAAAGGAAACGGACGCATTTTCGAATACAACCACACGCTGCAGCTGGCCTATTATTATAACATCAATTTCAGCGCAAATAAGTAACATAAAGCATTTTTAGCCAAACCTATATATGCAAAAAGGCGAAGAATAATCTCTTCGCCTTTTTACTTTTATTCGCATCTGGATCTATAGATCCTTAATGATTTTTTTCGCTTTCTTTACATCTTTTTCAACCTCTTTTTTAACAGCTTTTACGGTATCTTCTACAAATTCCGTTACAGCTTCTGCCGCTTCACTTACAAAACCGGTAACCTTATCTACCAGCGTTTCCGACTTTTTAGCACGGCCTCTTGTTCCGCCGCTCTTACTGGTAGCAGATTTCGCACCGCCAGATTTACTTGTTGCAGATTTTTTAGCGCCACCAGTTTTACTTGCAGATGATGCAGAAGTTGATTTCTTTTTTGTACCGGTCGAAGCAGATTTTGTTGCTGAACCCGATGAGGATTTAGCAGCAGAACCTGAAGATGATTTCGTAGCAGAACCTGAAGATGATTTTGATGCTGTTGCGCCGGATTTTTTAGCTCCGCCGCTTGAAGATGAAGAACCTGAAGAAGTTGATTTCTTAGCTGTTGTTTTGCCTGATGAAGCGCTTCCGGAAGCCGATTTGCTTTTTGATGTTGAGCTTTTTTTCTCCGGTGCTTTAGAACCTTCTTCGCGTGCTTCAGATAAACCGATGGCCACTGCCTGCTTGCGGCTGGTTACTTTTTTTCCTGTTCCGGTTTTTAATTCGCCACGCTTCATTTCGTGCATAGCGGTTTCTACTTTATCCTGAGATTTTTTATCATATTTGGTTGCCATAGCTTTATAGTTTTAAGTTGATAAACTTATTACATTTCACTTATGTAAAATGTTGACTACGGCCTTATAAAACGCACTTTATTTCAACGTTTTTCCAAAAAACCAAGCAATTTTACGCCCAGCCAGACAAGCAAAGCAAGCTTGCAAACTTCAAGTATAATATAAGTCCAGTGATGTGGTGATGCCGGCGGTGTATTTCCATCAATGATCAGTTGCGCGCGTGTATCCAGCAAGGGTAATAAATAAAATGTTTGTATTACCAGGATGAAAGCCAGTATTGAAACAATAAGCTTAGCGGATAAAACGAACTTCGCGCGCCATGCAGCTATTGCAATAACAAGCATAAACAATATCTCAAATTTATTCAGCGCGGCGAAAACCAATCGGCCAATGCCCAAACCCAAAGCCAGTGTAATATTGGGCGCCTGAAACTTTAGCGGCGCTTCCAGGAAACTGATTCCCAGCACCATACCTGCCCAAATAAAAGTTACAGCCAGCGCGTATTTTACCCAAACCTTCATCACCATATCAATTTAATTACAGCAAATTTACACCTGCAACGCTTGCGAATAAATGATAAACATCAGTAAGGAAGCATTTTTACGGCTTATGATATATGGAAATGAAGCAATTACGCATCAATTAGCAGATTTTAACTATATTAGCCATTCCAAAAACCAACCAGATGCCATTTTACAGGTTACTTTTTAGTTTATTTCTGATAGTTTTTACAGGTGAATTTTGTGTTGCGCAAAGTTGGGATTGGGTTGTGGGAACAAGTAACGCAATTACACCTACTTTAAATTATGTTACACCAAATGGAGATATTTATGTACTTCGAAATAATGAGAGCATATTAACATCTTCTGCAGATTCGCTATTATCAAGTGGCGAAACCCTAACTAAATTAGACAGAAGCGGCAAACGTATAGCCGGCAGTAAAATTGATATAAAAGATGCGCGCGGCTATACAAGCTTCTCTTCCATATACGTAAGAGATAATATAGTATATGCTTTGTTATTTGCCAATGAAGAAATAACCATCAATGGGCAAATCTTTCCTTTTGCAGGTAATAATATGACCAATTTCAATATTATTTTAATAAAATTTGATACTGATTGTAAAGTATTAGAAGCAAAGTCATTGGGATTTAAATCCGGTTACCCTTCCGCTGAAATAATTGTTGACACAGAGCTTAATATTTTCTTAAACTTTAGTGTGATTGGTAGTGAGTTTTACGAATTGAATTCTAATTACCGTATCACGACAGATGGCGGATACAACAAAATTATACTACTAAGATTCGATAAAGATTATAATTTAAAATTAGCAAGAGGTTACTTGCATAAAGCATGGTCTAATTTAAAGATTACTGCACCATTTTTAGACAAATCTGGCAATATCTGGCTTTATTCGTCACTAAGACCTGCTAAAATAAGTTCCATTAATCCTCAGGGAGGAGATAATAAAGGTATTGAATTTGGAGGTGCCGGTAGTTTTTCACCGGGACGTTCGATACATTTTAATGAGAATGGTGAACTGTTTATTTTTGGTTCTTTTTTTCAAAATTTTACTTTGCCTGGTGGCCAGGTTATAAATATAAATTCGAATGTAACAAATGGAATAATTATTAAACTAAAAAGTGATTTTAGCCTAGATTGGCACAAGGTAATATCAGCTCCAGAATCGAATATTTCCATAAATAGCTGTATTACGAATAAAGAAGGCGATGTATTTATTTCAGGCAATATGTATAGTCCTGAGAGTATAACTTCTCCATTATTTATTGGTGATTTAGAAATATTAACAAAAAAAAACCAAAATCATTTTTTTGTTAAAATAGATAAAAGCGGTAAAGAAATATGGGCTGATTATTTGAAAAATTCTTTGTCAAATACTGGTTCCCCTATAGATGCTTTTACGGATGATTGTAACAACATATATTTTTCCGGAAATTCCGATGGTGAAATTGGAGGACCTGACAGATCATATAACAAAACCACAATTGGCACACATTCAATATACAACCGGAATGATTTAGGCGGCTATTATTTTGCGAAACTGAATACAGATTCTTTGCAGATCGAAGTAAAAAGAAACTGTAATACCATTACATTAATGAATAAAAGCGATAAAAATATTTATAAATCTTTTGAATGGACCTTACCTGATGGTTCTAAAAGCACTTCAACCAGTTTAACTTTTAAAAACAGTGAAAATATTGATACTATTATTGTAACGCTTAAAGGACTAAAAAAAGATGGTTGCGAAAATATAAACACCCAAAAAATTGGAATACCGGCTTTACCAAAACCAATTGCTTATTTTACAACCGATAGCTTTACAGGTTGCCAATGGGTTGGAATAAAATTTTATGATTCATCTTACACCGAAACCGATAAAGATGTTGTAGCAAGCTGGAAATGGGATTTTGGAGATGGTGGCATTAGCACTGATAGAAACCCAACACACATTTTTACTAAAACAGGCAATTACAATATTTCATTAATTTACTGCAACGGTTCTAAATCTGATACCTTTATATTACCAAAAAAAATTGAGATTATTGAAGCGCCAAAGCCTGGAATCGGCACCGGTAATTTAGTTGGCTGTATTCCATTCAAGGTAAATATAACTTACAATGCAAGCAGTCCCGTGTTAAACTATCTTTATACATCAACAGATGGGCAAACCAGCAATCAATCTTCACCAAGTTTC
This sequence comes from Bacteroidota bacterium, assembly GCA_036846145.1. GTDB lineage: Bacteria > Bacteroidota > Bacteroidia > CAILMK01 > CAILMK01 > DAIUCM01. The sequence goes on along the minus strand of DAIUCM010000021.1, from coordinate 22,948 downwards.
ATATATACAAAACCCGGAAAATACATTATTAGGCAATACTTAACAGGCACAACAGGCTGTGTAACAAAAGATAGTATTCTGGTTACGGTTTACACAGGGTACAGCCAAGGCACAGAACCTGAAACACTTACCGCAACCGTTACCGACAGTAATTACATCCGCGTAAGCTGGAAAAGGAATGATGTTACAGCGAATTACAGGCTCATCAGGCTTTCTGAGAACGGTTCTAAAACCTTCAATTTCCAAAGCACCGAAACAAGCTTTACAGATACAGATGTGGAGGTGAACAAAGCATTTTACAGCTATACCCTATATGGAACCGACAGCTGCGAAAACACCAAACAAGCAAACCACAGAGCGCAAACCATTCTGCTGGAAAACCACAGCCAGACCAACGAATACAATTATCTGCGCTGGTCGCCCTACCAAAGCTGGCAGAACGGCGTACAGGAATACAAGCTGCAATACAAAACCGATTCGCAATTTATAAACCTGGCCGATTTGCAAGGGAATGAAGTTGAATATAAAGATGCCGGAATATATCCTACCGAAACCAGGCAGATCTGCTACAGGATTACAGCCACAGAAAACGGCGGGAACCAGCAACAAAGCCAGAGCAACACCTTATGCATGTATTTTCTGCCAACCATTATTGTTCCCAACGCTTTCAGCCCGAATAATGATAATATAAATGATGTTTTCAACATCAGCGCAATTGGCATAGAAAGCTACGAACTAACAATTTACAACCGCTGGGGCGAAAGAGTTTATAGCGGTACGCAAAAAGACAAAGGCTGGGACGGAACTTTCCGGAAAAAGCTTTGTGCGGAAGGCAATTACCTCTACAAACTCAGCGCGAAACCATACATCGGCAAAGGCATTTATCAAAGAGGGAACCTGCAGCTGCTGCGATAAATTATTGAAGCATTTTTTGGTGATAGTATATATGGAAATATTGTAATTTGAGTTTTGATCTTATTCGTATCAAACCAAATTACCTTTGCAAATATGAAAGTAAAATACATTTTTCATCTGGTAAGCATTTTTCTGTTGTTGCTTATATGCATTTCATTTCAGCAAAAACCAGCCGGTAAAAACAAAATTGCGATTGTTATACATGGCGGCGCAGGCACAATCTTAAAGGAAAACATGTCGCCCGAGCTGGAGAAACAATATACCGAAAAACTGAATGAAGCCCTGGAAGCCGGATATAAAATTCTGCAAGATGGCGGTACCAGTATTTCTGCGGTAGAAACTACCATCAAAATACTGGAAGATTCGCCGCTGTTCAACGCAGGAAAAGGCGCTGTTTTTAATAATGCCGGAGAGAATGAACTGGATGCAAGTATAATGGATGGTAAAACTTTGGCTGCCGGAAGCGTTGCCGGTGTACGAACAGTAAAAAATCCAATTTCTGCAGCTATTATGATTATGCAGAAATCTCCGCACGTAATGATGGCTGGGAAAGGCGCCGATGAATTTGCGAAAAGTGTTGGTTTGGAAATGGTAGAAAACAGTTATTTCCGCGATGAAAAACGATACCAGCAATGGCAGAAACAGAAAGCGAAAGAAGATTCCATCAGCAAAGCAAAAGGCAGCGGTTATATTACACCGTTTGGCAATGAAAAATTCGGAACAGTTGGCTGTGTGGCTTTGGATAAAGATGGAAATTTAGCGGCAGGAACATCAACAGGCGGCATGAGCAACAAGAAATTCGGCCGTGTTGGCGACTCTCCTATTATCGGCGCGGGAACGTATGCGAACAACAAAACCTGCGCGGTAAGCGCTACCGGCCACGGCGAATATTTCATCCGCTTAGGCGTAGCAAGAGATATTTCTGCGCTGATGGAATATAAAGGCTGGAGTGTCCGTAAAGCTGCAGAAGAAGTGATCTATAAAAAGTTACCTGCTCTTGGTGGTGATGGAGGTGTAATTGCTTTGGATAAAAATGGAAATATCGCCATGCCGTTTAATACTGCCGGTATGTATCGCGGGTTTATTGATGTAAAAGGAAAGAGAGATGTTTTGATCTATAAATAAAAACCCTGAAGCCGAGGGTGTTATTGCTGAATTTAAGACGCTTATAGAATAATTTAAATAATTTGATACGCGTGAAAACACGTAAACTCTGCAGTTACTCACATTAAAATTAGTACGCTGCTGGCGCACGTTTTCACGCGTGTCAATAAGTAAAATTATGTGTTCAGCTTTATTAGTTTTAGAATAGTTTAGGCAGCTCTGAAATTTGAATGTCTGGGTTGTGCTGTCAAACTTAAAATCCTCACGCAATGTCGTTTAGTTCACAAATTTTTTTAATTACATTCCTGTGAGCCACATACCTCGGAGCGCTGATTATAGAATACCACTAAAATTCAGATTCACTTTACAATTATAAAATTTTAAACGATTAAATTTTAAGTCGGAGCTCACTTGGCTGTAGCTAACAGCCCCGAAGTTATAGGGAAATTTTCTTAACTAAACGACATTGAATCCTCCTTTACAAAGTAAAATCTGGTTCTAAATTTTCTGCACGGCTTGATCTTAAGGTTTTTAGAGCTGCCCTTTATAAGTTAACAATCTTAACCAAACCTTCGCCCAAAAAACCGAAAATACAAGTTTTACAAAATCTTTAAAGTAATTTCGCATAAATTATTGCATTTTGAACGCTCTTAGAAAATTATACGACTGGGTTTTATCATGGGCCAACTCTAAATACGGAGGTTTCGCGCTGTTTACCCTTGCTTTTTTCGAATCATCTTTTTTTCCTATTCCGCCAGATACGCTGTTGATTGCACTGGCTTTGGGCGCTGCTACAAAAGCATTCCGCTACGCAGCAATCTGTACAGTTGGTTCTATCGCAGGCGCGTTTCTGGGTTACGCTATTGGCCATTTTGCCTGGTGGACGCCGGAAAAAGAATTTACCGGCCTTGCCATGTTCTTCTTTAATAATATACCCGGTTTTACGGTTGAGCTTTTCAATAAAGTTAAGGCCATGTATGAGCACTATGATTTCTGGATTATTTTTACCGCCGGTTTTACGCCATTACCTTATAAAATATTTACAATAACTTCAGGCGCGTTCAACATCAATCTGCCCATGTTCTTTTTTGCTTCGTTTGTTAGCCGTGGCGCCAGGTTTTTCCTTGTTGCCTGGCTGATATGGAAGTACGGGCCGGCCATAAAATCGTTTATCGATAAATATTTCAACTGGCTGGCAATTGGTTTTACGGTTTTACTTATCGGAGGTTTTGCGGTAATTAAGCTGCTTTTATAAAAAATGAGTGAATGAGCAAATAATTCCCGCATAGCGGCATCAGAATAGAAAGTTTCTAATTGAAATTTAACTCTTTGTTTTTAATTCGAAAAGTTAAAATATTTTTTAGGTTATATTTATATGTAATTATTTACTCATTCACTCAATTACTCATTCACTATTGTTGTAATACAAAACAAGCCCAATTGCTATGTAAGAGCAACTGAGCCTGCATATATAGTTGAAGCAAAAAATGCTTTTTAGTCTATATTCAAATCTGTTTTAACGGTCTCTTCGTCCATTAATGGCTTAATATCTATGTGCCAGAAATGCGCTAAAGAGGTTAAAATTTTGTTCTCTTCGCTTGCCATTTTACCATCGGCCTGTACCAGGCGGTAAGCAAAAGCAATAAAATCTATACGCTGCTCTTCGTTAGAGTTTTCAAGGAAATATCCTGCAGATTTTTTGAAGTGCTCCGGAATTTGCTCTTTCGGAACTTCAAGCAAAGCCTGGTTCTCTTTATCGATATCAATTTCTAACTGGTAATTTTTTGCAAGGTAATCAACAATTATTTTACCTTCCGCCACAGCGTATTGTCCGTCAACTACAGAAAGGATCATGAGCATGTGGTATCCTGATTGTGCTATATTCATAATTTTAGGTTGCTTGTTTTAGTTATTTCTAAATTAAAATTTATCTGCTCTAATTGTTCGTAGGTATTTGGAAATAAGCCAAAAAAAGATAAAATTTTTATGCCTATTTACCTTTATACCTGTGGAAATGCTTAAACACAGCGGATTAAAACCGGGGAAATATTTTCCCAGCCTTTAGCGCCTGCTTAAAATTATTGTGTAATACAATTATTCAGCTTCACCTGCAGCCCGAAAATATCATCAATTAGGTAACCTACATATTTGCCTTTAAGGCGAACGGAATCGTTAACTTTATAGGTGTTGGCCTGCGCGCTTGCCAGCGAATCGAGCGTACATTGTATCTCAAAGCTATCCTGCACAAAAATAAAGTTAACATGGCCAGCCATGCCAATCTCAATCTCATCTATTACACCATTTAAAACCACTACTTTACCAGTGTACTTATTATCGGCCAGTGCTGTATCGCGCAGAAACTCGCCTGCCAGGCTGTCGGTAGCAATTGAGTAATCGGCCACAATTTTTGCGATACTTTTTTTGGGCTTGTTCCACACATAAAAAAAAGCTGCTGTGCCGCCCAGTATGGCCGCAACAAGTAAAATAAAAAACAGATAAAATTTTTTCACCGCTGGTTATTGCCTGCTAAAGTTTGTAATTATGTGCTGTAAAGGAAACAAATGTATTTAAATTTTCGGCATTGGCAAATAAATAATACGCGCATTGGCAGCTTTATTGAAATTTGCTGCTTATGCAATCCAAAGTAAATAACGTACCATTAAACAAATTGGCTTTAATATTGCAATATTTTACAGCGAAGTATTTTAACAGTTAGCTATATATGAGAAAGATATTACCTGTATTATGGTTTTGCCTTTGTACAATATTTTTTCTGACGGCTTTTTCGCCGGCAGGCAACATTTATGTTACCCGAACCGGGCATATATGGTTTTTTTCCAAGGCGCCGCTCGAAAATATTGAGGCGCATAACCGGCAGGCATCGTCATCATTAAATATAGAAACCGGTGAAATGGCTTTCCAGGTTTTAATAAAGGGCTTCGAATTTCAGAAAGCGCTGATGCAGGAGCATTTTAACGAAAATTACATGGAGAGCAGCAAATTCCCCAAAGCTACTTTTAAAGGAAAAATAAAAAACCCTGCCGCTGTAAAATTCCGCAAAGCTGGCACTTATAATGTTGAGGTTGAAGGCGAGCTTACCATACATGGCGTTACTAATTTTGTTTCTGCACCAGGAACTATAACTGTTAATAAAGATGGCATTAACGCGGCATCGGGATTTAAAGTGGCGCTGAAAGATTATAACATAACTATACCATCGCTGGTGAAAGATAAAATTGCCGAAATAATTGATATTACTGTTGAGATGAATTACAAGCCGAAATAAAATATGTTACTCAATAACGCGAGCTCAGGAATTATTCCTTTGTATTTCATCATTTTACGAGCATCCTAAATAAAATTATAAACTAAAAGAAAAGTAGGGGCACGGTAAATACGCGCGCCAGCTGCGCGCTTTAATTCTGTTGATAGAAAAATTGGCTGAAGTACGTTGCTGGCGCGCGTATGCACACGTGCCATTTGTCAACAAATTCCCGAGTTCACTTTCAATACTTACATGGCCTGCCGGTTTTAACGCACAGGCCATTTTTATTTTAGAACTTTTGTTGACAGGCACTAAAACCAGCCAATCCTGCGCAGGCAGCAACATATATACATCTTTATATAAGATTAAGAAAAAAGCTGCGGACAAGCGAAAAAACAAACATTTTCGGCATTTCCTTACACAATCAAGGCGCTGTTTACAGCCAGGCGATGCATTTTTTTAGAAAAAAGTTTGGTAGGATTGAATAATAAATTTAACTTGCAACATATTTACATATCAATATATGTTTATTGATATGCTTTTTCTGAATTAAAAACGAAAGTGATAATGCGAAAAAGAATTGTTTTCCACCAGGCAATCGTTCTTATGTTTCTGTTTCTATTTACCGGCAATGCAATGGCAACAGGCAACGGTAAACCGGAAATTCAGCAGCCAGACAGCAGCTGTGAGCTAAATGAGGAAGCTTCTTTCCTGCAGCAATATTCAAAAATACTAGGCTACACCGTTGATACTTTTTGCAACCGAACGCTTATTACTACCGTTTCCGACTGGCTGGGAACGCCTTACCGCCACGCTGGCTACAGCAAAGCCGGTATAGATTGCAGCGGCTTTGTTTCTAAAATGTATAAGGAAATTTTTGGCATAAACCTTACACACTCCAGCAGCGCCATGATTTACCAGATGAAAGAACTGGTGAAAAAAGATGAGCTGAAAGAAGGCGACATTCTTTTTTTCCGTATTCATGGTAAACGCATTTCGCACGTAGGCTTATATTTGGGCGACAATAAATTTATACACGCTTCCAGTTTCAGAGGCATTGTGGTTGACGATTTACGTTCACCATATTACGCAAAAGCATATTATACTGCTGGCCGCCCTGCAGTGCCGGACCAGATTGAAGAATTTTTAGATTCTGTTTCTATAAAATAATCGATTCTTTTTAAAATTACATATATACAAACCGCCAAAAATGCTTTGGCGGTTTTGTTTTTATACGGTTTCGGAAACAAATTGGCATTAAACTTCACGCTGGTTTGTGGGCCACAAACCAGGGTGCCTGACCCTTATTTCATATTATGTATTTAGGTTAAGATCAATTTAAATCTGCCAGCGCTCTTTAAATTGAATAATTTTTCAGGTTTCAATAAATAACTCCTTGTTCTTCGCGCTTTACTTCTTGTTCAATCTCACTCTTCTCTCCCGAAATCTTCCATTACCCCCATTCCAAATAGCGCGAAATCATACTTTACCGGATCTTTGGCATCGAGTTGCTTTAATTTTTCGGTGAGCGATAAGGCAGTGTGCCAGTTTACCTGGCGTGCAGAAGAATCTATTAGCTTTAAGCTGCGTGCAACGCGCTCTACGTGTACATCTACAGGAATAATAAGCTGATGGGGTTTTATCTTTTTCCAGATGCCAAAATCAACGCCGTTTTTATCGTGACGCACCATCCAGCGCAGGTACATATTTAAGCGTTTACAGCTCGAGTTACGTGCCGGCGTAGCGATGTGTTTTTGGGTTCTTACTGGTGATTCGGGCAAAGAGAAAAATAATTGATGAAATCCAATGAGCGCTTTTTCTACGGTTTCATCTTCCGGCGTAATAAACCTGGCGAAAGCATCTTCAAGCGAATTATTTTCCTTGTAAAACCAGCGGAACCATTCTATAAAATAAGTAAGATCTGTACTGTTAAAGGTTCGGTGTTTGAAATTCAGTAAGGGCAGCATTTCCCGCTCTGTGGCATTTAAAACAAATTCATGCGGCGACCAGCCCATGTAGTTCATCAGCTCCTTGCATTTGGAAATAATGGTTTTGCGTAATCCCCATGCAAGTGTTGCGGCAAAAAATCCGGCAATTTCTACATCCTGCTTTTTCCGGAAAAGATGCGGAATGCTAACAGGATCTATGGCTATAAATTCAGGGCGGTTGTACTGCGCTGCTTTTTCATCGAGAAATTGTTTCAGATCCATAATTCTGCAAACCTGCGAAGCGCCAATTTGTTATACGTATTGAATATGAACAGGTGAGAACACAAAAAGCATTTTCCGGCATTGCCATATATGCAAGCGCCGGAAAATGCTTTTTTCAGTTATCAGTTACCAGTGTCTGGTAAATAATTTATAACGCCAGACGAATAACGCTAACCGCAACTATATTTTCGCCAGTGCCTGCTGTAAATCAGCAATTAAATCGTCGGCATCTTCAATACCAACGCTTAAGCGGATAAGCGAATCAACTACACCGGTTTTTTCACGTTCTTCTTTCGGGATGGCTGCATGCGTCATACTTGCCGGGTGACCGATCAGTGATTCAACGCCGCCCAATGATTCAGCCAATGAGAAATAATGGGTTGATGTAAGCAGGTTCAATGCATCTTCATAACGATCGCCTTTCAGGGAAAAGCTCATCATACCGCCAAAAGCTTTCATTTGTTTACGGGCTATTTCATGGTTAGGATGATCTGGCAAACCCGGGAAATGTACTTTGGCCACTTTCGGGTGATTAACCAAGTAATTTGCTATCTTCATCCCGTTTTCGCAATGGCGATCCATACGTACATGCAGTGTTTTTGTACCACGAAGCACCAGGAAAGCATCGTGCGGGCCGCAAACCGCGCCACAGGTATTTTGCAGGAATTTCAGCTGCTCGGCAATTTTATCATCATTACAAATTACTGCGCCTAAAACCACATCGCTATGGCCGCCGAGGTATTTTGTAGCGGAATGTATTACAATATCAGCTCCTAAATCTAACGGCTGCTGCAAATACGGCGTAGCGAAAGTATTGTCAACCACCAACATAATATTCCTGTCGCCGATCTGCCTTTTTGTTTCGGCAATATCCATCAGTCGCAGCATTGGGTTTGTTGGCGTTTCGGCCCAAACCATCCGCGTTTTATCGGTAATATAATTCTGCAGGTTCTCAGCATCGCTAAGATCTATAAAAGTAAATTTTATACCATATTTGGCAAAAACCTTGGTAAATATCCTGTAGCTGCCGCCGTAAAGATCGTTGGTTGCAATAACTTCATCGCCGGCGCTTAATAGTTTTATAACGCAATCGGTTGCTGCCATACCACTGCCGAAACAATAGCCGTATTTGCCATTTTCCAGCGCAGCTAAATTGGCTTCCAAAGCGCTGCGTGTAGGATTTTGGGTACGCGCGTACTCGTAACCCTTGTGTACGCCAGGCGCTTCCTGCACATAGGTAGATGTTTGGTAAATAGGAGTCATTATTGCGCCGGTTGCCGGGTCGGGCTGCTGGCCTGCGTGTATGGCTTTGGTTCCGAATTTCATATATACTATAGGTTAAAAATGCTATGGCAAAGATAAGCCTGCGGGCTTCATTTATAAGTTTAGAATGAAAATTAAACCGCATAAAAGTTTTGAGGCCGCTGTTATATGCTTAAGAAACCTTGGCGCTGGATGATTACAATTAATGCTGTTGCCAAATTTATTAAGCCAGGCATTAGTAGTATTGATATTATAAATTTAATTATCTTGCCAAACCATTTTTAACCAGTTAGCAATATGCAGCTTAATATAACACTTGCCTTATTAATTGCCGGCTGTTTCGCTCAGCTAAAAGCGCAAACCGTATTGCCAATAGTTAACGATTCTGTACGGTATGAAGGTAAACTATATTCATTCACCTGGAATGATGGCTACCAGCGCGGTATTCGTGACGGCAGCTCAAACAATTACCGCTTGCAGGAAAATAACGGCACGTATCAATTTCGTGAGCATAGCGGAAACACATCGCAGGTGGCTGACGACTGGGGCAAAGGTTACATAAAAGGTTATCCGGTAGGCTACAAACAATACCTTTCATCATACAGCCGCGCAAAAGATTCTATTTTGTACGAGGAAAAAATGGTAAGCCGCAAATGGTATGATAACAATATTAGTTATGAAACTGCCATGATGCCCGGCTTTTCCTACAACATGCTTTTTCCGAATAACAGCGACAGTTTGGGCTTTTTCCAGGGCTTAGGTATTGAATACCTGTTTTACGCAAAAGTATCGCAAAACGATAAACCCGGCCCCAGCCATGTGCGGTTTTACGGCAGGCTTAATATTTTAAACAGCTCGCGTAAAGATATTATTAACGATGCTTTTGCCTATACTTTAGGGCTTGATCTATCACTTGAGAAAAATCCTAAACGCAGTTTCCTGGTGCCATATTTCGGTATTGAAGCCGGCGGAATAAGCCAGAAACAGCTGGGAAACACTTTGCAGTTTACACCAACTTTTGGCATTCATTTGCTTTCTCGGAAAAACATATTCGCCAGCGTACAAGGCGGTTATATGTACCCGGTCAGCAATTTCGAGGAGCTGCGCGGTTATACTGCACAGGCAAGTATAAATGTAGCTTTGTGGTAATAAAAATTGTTTTAAGCTATTTTTGGCGCAGGTAATATATGAAAGTTTCGAAACCCACTTTGCTGCTTTTGTTTACTTTTTATCTCTTAAAAGCTGAAGCGCAAACGGTTGGCGTATATGGCGGGACATTCCACTCCGGCTGGTTAGGGTATGGTATTAATCAAAATTATACCCTCGGCAGAAGCGGCGGTATTTTCATAAATAGCTTTTTGAAAGGCAGTTTTAACCCTGGCCTGGATCTTCAGTTCTCTGAAAACACACATGACCTTTGGGCCCATAGGATTTACATGTCTGGTTATCCATATTTTTCAGACAATGATACGTTTCATTTCACAAACATCACATCTTACAGATCTATTGCAGATATAAAATTGAACCTTGAATATACTTCGCCGCAGGAAGATACATTGGTAGTTGCATTTGGATTACAGCCGGGCCTGGCATATCTAACAGATTATTTGGAGTTCACCAACCGAAATTTGCCCAACATTTATTTAACTGGCTGGGTGCCTTCACTTGGTGGTTGCTTAACCATCCGCAGAAATTACGTTTTTGGTATGCCTTTCCAGTTGTTCATGAATTTAAGCGTACAAAGCTATCTCAACAAAAAAGCAGGCAGCAAAATTGATGTGCCTTTCCATGGTACAAATCCTATAACTATTGGTTATGTAAAGCTTGGCCTGGCGTATAGGTTTAATTAAAAAAACCTCTCCCCTTTTTACTAAAGTATTTTTTAGATAAGCTATATATGCAGGAGGTTAAATTTAATATACCGGCAACTGTACAAGCACTTCTGTTCCTGCATGTAAGCTGCTTTTTATAGATAAGCGCCCGCCAAGTTTTTGTACGCATTGTTTGGTTAAATACAGCCCCAACCCGCTTCCTGCAATATCATGATTGCCTTTTACAAACATTTCTGTAACATTTGGCTGCATAATTTCTGGAATTCCTATGCCATTATCGCTAACAGTAATTAGTATAGTATTGTCTGAGGCAGGTACTATGCTTACCGCTAAACTGCTAACTTGTTTGGTGCGGTCAGCAAAAATAATTGCGTTCTCGAGCAGGTTGCGCAGAATAACAGAAAGCACTAATTTATCAGTGCGTATAATACTAATTTCAGCATCATTTACCTGAAAACTGATTTTGCTTTCATCGTTTTGAAGTAATATTTCATCAAAAATATCATTAACTAAATTTTTGAAATGAATATTCGAAGGTTGTAAAACATAATCCTGCAGCTCTATGGTACGTATAAATTTATGCAGAATTCTATCCAGCCGGGATGCGGTCTGGTTCACCATTTCCAGCCGCTGCAACGCTTCTTCTGCCGAAATATCCAAACTTACATGGCTTAGGCCGAGGATGCTTGCCAGTGGCCCGCGAAGATCATGAGAAGCGCGATAAATAAAATTATTAAACTCTTTTGTCCTGGCAATCAGCGATCGTTCCGATTCTTTTTGCTGACTAATATCATGCTGAAAACCAGCAAAGTGCGTAATTCGGCCCGTATTGTTAAAAATAGGATTAATGACCAGGAAGTTCCAGAAAGGATCACCGTTTTTGCGGTAATTAACTATTTCGCCGGCAAATTTCTCACCTTTTTTAAGCGCACTTCTTATCTCGTTTACTGTTTGCTGATCAGTTTCCTCACCCTGTAAAAAATTACAGTTGCGCCCAATTACTTCCTCCGGTTTATAACCGGTTAGCGAATAAAAACTTTCATTTGCGAATACCAAATTGCTGGGCTTTTCAATTCTTGAGAAAGTAATGCCCGCCCCTACTGCATTTATAAATTTATGATAATCTGCAATCTGTGCCATATCAACATGCCTCATTCTGATACAACAATTTACAACATTTATTATATCATATCAACAATAAATGGGTTAAAAAACATTATAATGCTATCGATTTTGTTTAATTATTTAACGCATTTCGTTAAACCAAACCATTTTTAATAAAATGTTGTATGAAAACCTTTACTTTATCTCGCCTCAGCTCCTGCAGGCGCTTCACCATCCGACTGTAGAAACATCAGTTTTCCCTGTGCATCTTCCACCATTAAAACCATTCCCTGACTCTGTATGCCTTTGATATTTCTTGGAGCCAGATTGGCGACAATACAAACTTTTCTTCCCACAACTTCTTCCGGTGAAAAATACTCTGCAATGCCACTGACAATAGTGCGTTTTTCAATGCCGAGATCAACCGTTAACTTCAGTAATTTCTGCGTTTTAGGTATTTTTTCAGCCTCCAATATATGGGCAATGCGAAGATCCATCTTGCTGAAATCATCGAAAGAAATATCTGCTTTAAACGGATTAATTTTTACCGGCGTTTCCACCTGTACACGATTGGCATGCAGTTTTTCGATTTGCGCATCAATAGCAGCATCTTCAATCTGGTCGAAAAGAATATCTATTTTACCCATTTCAAAACCTTCCTGCAAAATCTGCAAAGTTCCCGCTTCATTCCATTGTCTTCCATGCAAGCCCAAAGCTTCGCGAAGTTTGATGGAAGTGTGAGGCAAAAATGGGTCGCTGAGAATAGCAAGATTGGCGAGTAATTGTAAGCTGTGATGCATTACCGTCGCTGTTCTTTCCTCATCGGTTTTTACCAGTTTCCATGGCTCGTTATCTGTTAAATATTTATTTCCAACACGGGCAAGATTCATGAGTTCCTGCTGTGCTTCGCGGAATTTATAGTCGCGAATTAAGTTACCGATTTTATCCGGATAAGCCTGAACTTCCTGGCCTAAACCTGCTTCGGCTTGTGTTTGTACGCCACGCGCAGGAATTTTTCCATTGTAATATTTTCCTGTAAGAATAGAAACACGATTCACCAAATTGCCTAAAATAGCTGCAAGTTCGTTGTTATTCTTCGCCTGGAAATCTTTCCACGAAAAATCATTGTCCTTGGTTTCAGGTGCGTTAGCGGTTAATACATAGCGCATTACATCCTGTTTGCCGGGGAAATCCTGCAGATATTCATGCACCCAAACCGCCCAGTTTCGGGAAGTGGAAATTTTATCGCCTTCAATATTTAGAAACTCGTTGGCGGGAACATTATCGGGTAAAATGAAATCGCCGTGCGCCTTCAGCATCGTCGGGAAAATAATGCAGTGGAAAACAATATTGTCCTTGCCTATGAAATGCACAAGCTTGGTATCATCATTTTTCCAGTACGGTTCCCATTGGTTCCCGGTTGCTTCTGCCCATTCCTTAGCGGCTGATATATAACCGATTGGCGCATCCATCCAAACGTATAAAACTTTTCCTTCGGCATCGGGTAAAGGTACTTTTACGCCCCAATCCATATCGCGGGTAATGCTGCGCTCGTGCAGACCTTGTGTGAGCCAGCTTCTGCATTGGCCTATTACGTTGGTTTTCCAGTCGTTATGCTTTTCGAGGAGCCATTCTTTGAGCCATGGTTCGTAAGTCTGCAAAGGCAAATACCAATGGCTGGTTTCGCGCAGTTCGGGCGTATTTCCGGTAAGCGTAGATTTCGGATTGATTAAGTCTGTCGGGTCGAGCGATTTTCCGCAGCGCTCGCATTGGTCGCCATAGGCTTTTTCGTACGCGCAATTCGGGCAGGTTCCGCTGATATACCTGTCCGCCAAAAATTGCCTCGTTTCATTATCGTAAAACTGGCTGCTGGTCTTCTTCGTAAAAACGCCTTTATCGTGCATTACCTTGAAAAAATCGGACGCTGTTTTGTGATGAACCGGCGATGAAGTGCGGCTGTACACATCGAAACTGATACCAAAATCGGCAAAGGAATTTTTGATTATATTGTGGTATTTATCAACGAGTTGCTGCGGCGTTAAACCTTCCTGCGCGGCTTTTATAGTGATGGCCACGCCGTGCTCATCGCTGCCGCAAATGTACAGCACATCTTCCCCGGCGAGGCGCAAATAGCGGGCGTAAATATCTGAGGGTAAATAACATCCGGCCAAGTGACCAATATGTACTGGTCCGTTGGTGTAAGGCAGCGCGGCGGTAACGGTATAGCGTTTTACGTTTTCCATATATAAGTATGCGCAAAAATAGGGATTTCAATTATCAATGGACAATTATCAATGAGCAATGAAAGCATTTTTTGGGGGATGGAGATATGGATTTCATAGATTTAATCGTTTAAATTGCAATCATTTTTAGTTTATAGATATGCATGAAAATTTTAAAATTTATTTTCCTTTTGATACTTCTGTTATTCACAGCTTGCGTTTCGCAAAAGAACAGTGCTTATGTGAATATGTATTATAATATTGAAAGAGTAAATTTAGGAACGCTCATCTTACAGAATACAGATACAATTTGCAAAACAATCTACGATAATAATTATAACCTTCCGGGAAAAGTATGCAGCGCTTTAATTGATACAAATTCAATTTTAAAAGGGGTTCGACAAGCTGTTTATTTCAACTTTGGCAGAAAACAATTAAAGATTGAGAATGGGACTTGGAATAAATTGCCGCCCCAAAAAGATACGGCTGAATTTATTTCAAATCTTAAGATACTTTTAGCGAACACAATAACTGGTGAGAATATATTAATTAATGATGAAGTTGCAGGCGACAGTTTATTAAAGAATTACAAATTTAGAAATGGGCCGCGTTTTTATGGCCCTCAGAAAACTGGCGGCAGGTTTTCAGATGGTTGCTGCACAAAATATTTACACTTTAGTAGTATAAATAGCTTTGTAAGCGCTTACAATTCAGGCTCAATTAAAGAAGTTGACCATTATGATTTTATTTTTTGGCTTGAGAATGACTTTTTGAATAATCTTTCATTCAAACCTGATGTAATTCACATTGAAGTTGAAACTACAAACAAGCGTACAAACATGGTAAAAGTTATTAAGAATGAGCACAAATTGGTTTCTTTAAATTGATTTTAAATGTCCAACCTCTTCCGCAACAAATACCGCGTCCCTTCTACGCGATTGGAAGGTTTTGATTATGGCAGCAATGCGGCGTATTTTGTAACCATCTGCACGAAGGATAAGGTGCATTTTTTTGGTGAGATTGTGGATATCGCAGAAAATTCAAATTCTTCGGAATCCACCGTCGCGGCTGAGACGCCAGGCATGTCGTCTCTACGGATCCCGATTGTAAAGTTATCGGATATTGGAAAAATTGTGGAAACGGAATGGTTGAAAACGCCTGGTTTAAGGCCGGATATGAACCTTGAATTGGGCACGCTTGTGGTAATGCCGAATCATTTTCATGCCATCATTATTATCGGTGAAAATCCATACAACTCAAATCATCATTCAGCGCTCCGTAGAGACGACATGCCTGGCGTCTCTTCCGCGACGATGGATGCTACGAATTCGGAAAACGCGAACAATTCATTCAAAAATCACGACTACAAAAACGAATTTTCAGCACAATCCAAAAATCTCGCATCCATAATTCGCGGATTTAAATCTGCCGTAACCATGCAGGCAAAAAATTTAGGTTATCATCATTTCGCCTGGCAAACCCGCTATCACGAACACATCATCCGCGACCAGGAATCATATCAAAAAATCGAAGATTACATCCTGAATAATGTTTACACATGGCAAAGCGATAAATTCTATACAAATCCGTAATTCCCATATATCAAAACATCTAAAAATGCTTTCGTTGCTCATTGATAATTGATTAAGTTTGCCATATATATCAACACAAAAAAATGGCTTATTTTTCACCGGCTTTCATCAATTTCTTCAAAGAACTTTCACAGAATAACTCTACAGAATGGTTTAACGAGAACCGCAAAACCTACGAGAAAGAGGTGAAAAAACCATTTGCTGCGTTTGTGGAGGAAATGATAAAACGCATACAGCAACACGAGCCCGATGTACAGATCAAAGCTGCCGATGCCATCATGAGAATCAATAAAGATATCCGTTTCTCGAAAGATAAAACGCCGTACAATACACACGTTGCCGCTAATATTTCCGCGTTTGGCAAAAAAGATAAATCGTACCCGGGATTTTATTTCCAGTTCTCACATGAAAAAATAAGTATGTTTGGTGGAAGCTATATGGTGGAACCGGCTGCTTTGCAGCAAATTAGAACGTACATAACTGAACATCCAGATGAATTTGCGGCGGCTTATAATGACAAAGCTTTCAAAGAGAAATTCGGCGAGATACAAGGCGAAAAAAGCAAGAAACTGCCCGCTGATTTTCAGCAGTTTGCAGGTAAAGAGCCGTTAATTGTCAACAAGCAGTTTTACTATTCCGCAGAGCTGAAACCGGATATGATTATAGATGATAAACTGGCTGATGTATTAATGGAATATTACCTTTCAGCCCGGAAACTGAATGACTTTCTGAAACGGGCCTTGCGTAATTAATACTCCGGTCCGTGGCGGATAGCCACGAATGCCTGCTACGCTCCTACTCAACCGCTTTTCAATCTGCACTGAGCAACATCATTGTTCGGCGCATTTTTGTATTTTTGCATGATATATCAAATCAAACAGTAAAATTAAACGCATGTACGGCATACAGAACAGGCTAACCACCGACCTCAGCGAAATAAAAGAACTTGGTTTATTTAAGAACGAAAGAATTATAACCAGTCCGCAAGGCGCAGAAATTACATTAAGTAACGGTAAAAAAGTGCTCAATTTCTGTGCGAACAACTATCTTGGCTTATCTTCACATCCACGTGTATTGGATGCTGCAAAACGCGCTTTGGATACGCACGGCTATGGCATGAGTTCGGTACGCTTTATTTGCGGTACGCAGGATATTCACAAAGAGCTTGAGCAAAAGATCGCCGAATTTAGCGGTACGGAAGATACTATACTATATGCTGCGGCTTTCGATGCAAATGGCGGTGTTTTTGAGCCTTTGTTCAACGATGAAGACGCGATTATTTCAGACGAATTAAACCATGCAAGTATAATTGATGGTGTGAGATTATGCAAAGCGCAGCGCTACCGCTATAAGCACAACAACATGGAAGAGCTTGAGGAGCGTTTGAAGGAATCTGCACATTTACGCAGCCGGATTATTGTTACCGATGGTGTTTTCTCTATGGATGGAACCATCGCGCAGCTGGATAAAATTTGCCATTTAGCCGATAAATACGATGCATTGGTAATGGTTGATGAAAGCCATGCTGCAGGATTTATGGGTAAAACCGGCCGTGGATCTATTGAGCATTGCGGTGTACTTGGCCGTATAGATATTGTTACCGGAACTTTGGGTAAAGCGCTTGGTGGTGCCATGGGCGGTTACACAACCGGCCGCAGGGAAATTATAGAGCAGCTTCGCCAGAAATCACGCCCTTATTTGTTCTCCAATTCACTTTCTCCGGTAATTGTTGGCGCTTCTATCGAGGTTTTCAACATGATTAAAGAAACTACAGAATTGCGTGACCAGCTGGAAGAAAACACTCGTTACTTCCGTAAGGAAATGACCGAGCGCGGATTTGATATTACAAAAGGCGAGCACGCTATTGTACCAATTATGCTTTATGAGGCGCCATTGGCACAGAAGTTCGCGGAGAAATTACTGGAAGAAGATATTTACGTAGTTGGATTTTTCTTTCCGGTTGTACCAAAAGGCAAGGCGCGCATTCGTGTACAATTATCTGCCGGCCACACGCGCGAACATTTAGATAAAGCCATTGCAGCATTTACCAAAGTTGGTAAAGAATTAGGCATAATTAAAGAAGCCGTACAAGCTTAGTTGAATTGGGAACAAGGAGCTAGGAACAAAGCCTTTAGCGGATTGAAATCCGTTGCAACAAAATTTTATCATTCCTACAGAACTGGGTTCGGAGCATTAATCAAGTCCCGGCGGGTCGATAAAATATTGTAGGGATGGAAATTATCAATCCTTAACTTCCCAACCTTCCAACTTTAAAACCTTTCAACTTATATATAATTAATTAAAGCATTTTTCAGCAATAACATATATGCAAAAAGCCCCGCAAAAACAATTTTGCGGGGCTTTCTGCTTTTTAACTAAATATGTGTAAATCTATTTAATATCAATACGTTTTGTAGCCGAAGCGGAAACATTATCGTTATTGGCTACGCGGAAAACAAGTACAACATACTGGCCTACCTGCAGATCGGCCGGCACCACATAGCTATATGTATATGTGGTATTACCTGTGTTATCAGGGAAATTCTCGGTTTTTACAGGCGTGCCTAAAGTACCATTCTTACTTTCAAGTACTTCTATATTTTTAAGATTTGCAACAGGCGTGGTAATGGTAACCGTAGTGTTAACCGTATCACCTGCGCTGGCAGAAACTTTATCCATATCTACCTTTACTACGGGCTTGCTGTTGGCTATTGTAAAGGTTTCGGTATCGGTTGTTACATTGCCTTTTTCATCGGTAAGCGAAAATACAAGCGTTATGGTCTGGCCTTTTATAGCGCTATCGGGCACGCGGTAGTTATAGGCGAAAGTAACGCCCGTTTTTGCCGGGTTAAAAGCTGAATCGAGAATAATACGCTTGTTGTTATTATACGTTTGCTCAACTGTTAGCTTTGTTAATTTATTAAGTCCCGAAGCATCCACACTGAACTTAAAGATATCACCCGCACCAACATTGTTATCTATTGGCGTTACCACTAGCACCGGCTTTTCAATGGTTGGGTTTCCATCTTCATCTTTACAGGAAACAATAATTGTTGAGGCCAGGCAAATGGCAAGCCAGCTCATTTTAAAGTTAATCTTCATCATAATATCCTTCGCACTTTTTATAAAGACGTTTTAAATAGCTTCAAAGTTGGACAAAAATTTTTTAATGACTACTAAATATCCATATAAAAAAGCATTTTCCGCCGACAGCATATATAGCAGCAGCAAAAAATGCCTTACAAACAATTGGGAAAAACATTAATCTTTATAAACCGCTACTTTCAGGGGTTTATCTGTTGATCTGGAGCCTCTGTGCATACGGTCGCAATTGTATTCCAGCGCTACATCGCCATCTTTACTTACTGCAATTATGCCGAGGTCGCCATCAACATGTTTATTTTTTTCGAACAATACAAATTTTATGGCTTCGTTTACTGATAAGCCTTTGTATTCCATAACAGCAGCAACATCATGGGCCAGAACGCCGCGGATGGCATATTCGCCATCGCCGGTACAGCTTACTGCGCAGGTATTGTTATTGGCATAAGTTCCCACACCAATCATAGATGAATCTCCAATACGGCCTTCCTTACAGTTTTCGGTTCCGCCGGTAGATGTTGCCGCAGCCAGATTTCCATGCTGGTCTAAAGCCACGCAGCCTACCGTTCCACTGTGCGAGTGCTTCTTCTTTTTATGATCCACTGGTGTGCCTTCTTTTATTTCGGGTCCACCTTCTTCGATCTCTTTCTCACGTGCATCTTTCCATGTTTTTATCTGGTGCTCGGTATGGAAATAAAAATCATCCTTAAGCTCAATACCCGCTTCCTTTGCAAAAGCTAATGCACCATAATCGCTTAGATAAACATGCTCGGTATGGTCCATGATTTCCCGTGCAAGCTTTACAGGATTCTTTACATTATAAACGGTGGCTGCTGCACCACTTGCCAGGTCCTTGCCATCCATAATAGATGCGCACATTTCAACTTTACCCAAATTGGTTATAGCTGATCCTTTACCTGCATTAAAAAGCTCGTGATCCTCAAAAAAACAAACCACTTTCTCTACCACATCCACAGCATTTTCGCCTTTTTCGAGCATTTCGTAGCCCAGGTTTACTGCTTCTGCTAATGCATTTTTGTAATCTTCTTCGTGCTCTTTAATAAAATCTGAATCTGAGCCTGCGCCGCCATGTACAGCTATAGCAATTTTTTTCATAGTGTTTATATGGTGTTTTTTGTTAAATACATACACCTGAAAATAACAAATTGTTATGCGTGTTTTATCTTTATTCTGCCTGTGCTTTATTTATCAGTATTTGCTTAAACAGAAGCGGAAAGTATTGCACAGTTTCTTTGCTTTAAAATGTATTTTTTTAAAGTGAGAAATTGGTTTTGGTAGGTTGGTTTTGCGCTTCGATAAGTTGGTTTTGCGCTTCTAAAGTTTGTTTTTGTCACTTTTGTCTTGAAACAAAAGTAACCAAAAGTTCAAGGCTTTAGATAAAATGCGCTTTCGTGAAATGAACTGAAGCTAAACAAAACCAAATCTCGCTTGATGATTTTCACTTAATAAGCTAATTCACCTATTGCTCGGGCATGGTTTTGTTTCCCCTGCGGGTCGCTTCAGTTCATTTCACTCAAGTCTTATTTTCTCTAAGGCCGATCCCCTTCTCAGTTACCAGTAACCAGTTTTGTTTTACAATTGCTATTAAAAGCATTTTTCAGGCTAAGCTTATATGCAGATTATTCATTCATTCTATTTAAGGACCGGCATTAAAGGATTTACTCATTATAAATTTTTATTTTTTTATTGATGTATTCGTTGGCTTCGCATTGCGTTAAGAAAATCAGCTAAAAGCATATTGATATTGGTAAGTTGAAAACCTACGTTAACAACAAATGCAAATAGAACTTACACAGTAAAAGGCGAGCCAACGCCAAAAGATCAAGAAACACAAAACCAACTGGCGGCTCCTTTTACGGGTGAATAGATGCTTTTAGCTGATATTTAGCAAAGCCTTTACAGCCTTGACTTTTTGGTACTTTTGTGTTAAGACAAAAGTACGAAAGCAAACTTTCGAAGCACAAAACAAATTTATTAATGCGCAAAACAAATATTATATTTCTAAGAAGCTAAACAATGCGGCGGCGAGACAAGTTTATCTTCAACAATTATAAAACCTAAATTATACCAACATGAGCAAACTCAGAAACCTTGAAGACCTGTTTGAACACGAAATCAAAGACCTTTACAGCGCAGAGAATCAACTGCTGGCAGCATTACCGAAAATGGCGAAAGAAGCAAACGACCAGAACCTGGCGAACGCTTTTGAGCAACATTTAAGAGAAACTGAAAACCATATTGCCAGGCTGAAACAAGTATGTGAAATGCTGAATATTTCTCCGGAAGGCGAGAAATGCAAAGCCATGGAAGGGCTTGTAAAAGAAGGCGAAAGCATGATTGATGAAAACGCAACACCTGAAACAAAAGATGCCGGTTTAATTGCTGCTGCGCAAAGAGTGGAGCACTACGAAATATCGGGCTACGGAACAGCGGCGCATTTTGCTGAAAGACTGGGCCATACAGAAGCTGCAAGAATCCTGCAACAAACTTTACAGGAAGAGCAGGCTACAGATACAAAACTTAACGAGCTTGCTAAAAGCTGGATCAACGCCAAGGCTGAATAATCAAAAAAAAAACAAATAAAGCCTCTGCAGCTATTATTGCAGAGGTTTTTTTATGGAATTACATATAGCGCATCGCCAAAAAATGCTTTAGCTATTTCTGTATAATTTTACTTTACAATACTGTTGAAACTGTTTTCGGTATTAAAATCCCGATAAAAAAAAATGATAGAGCAGCGAAATACAGTTCTCCATATCAACATGATGAACCATTTCTACAGTTGTGTGCATATAGCGCATGGGTAAAAAAAACAGTGCAGAGACAATTCCACCATTGGCATAGGCAAAAACATCCACATCTGTACCGGTTTTAATTGATAAGCAATCTTGTTTTTATCGGCCTTGTAAAAAATTGGTTCAGTTATTTACATATATACCAGGCTATGAAAATACTTTGATATGGTTGGAAGGTTGGCTTGGTATTACGGAACTCATAATTGATTATCTGGTTTGCTGTGCATCGCTGCATTTCTAATTTTTGATTGATTAAGAATGCTCCGCGCAGAGATAATGTTTAATCTTACTTTTTACTGAAGCGCTATTTAAAGGAAATCAAAACCTGGCCTTTTTCAACAGCATCTTTAGGCTTTACATGGATTTTATCAACTATGCCGGGCGCGCTTGCTTTCAGCATGTTTTCCATTTTCATGGCTTCCAGGATTAAGAGCGGCGTATCTTTAACTACTTCATCGCCAACGTTTACCAGAACATCTAAAACCAAACCAGGCATCGGCGCTTTAACATCTTCGGCTTTGGTTTCCAGCGCGGCATCCATCCCCAGGTCGTGCAAAAGCAAATCGTACTGATCTTTAATATTTACTTTATAGTTGTTGCCGTTTACGTTTATGGTGAGGTTTTTTTCGTCGGCTTTATCGGCAATGGTAATCCGGTAAGATTTATTGTTAAGCAGCAAATGATACTGGGTTTCCGAAATTTTAATTAAATCGGGCTGTACCTGTCGGCCATTAAGCTCAACTGCATCTTTATGCAGCTGAATATCAAATTCGTGCTTATCGTTTAACGTAACTTTTAACATACAACAAAATTAGTGATTTTTCGGGCATCAAAACCCAAAACGCTCAATGTAAATTAAGGTAAGGCCAACACTTGCCAAACCCGAGAAAAAACCTGCAATCAGCTCGCTTAACGTATGTGCCTCAGAAACCAGCCGCTGCCAGATTGTAATACAAAACAGAAGGAACAATATGCCGAAACTCAGGTAAAAACCAGCCGGAACCGACTGAAAATTAAGTAACTGACCATTAGTTAAAATACCATAAGCAATAATATAAATACACATTACAATAGTTATGGCGTTTGCATGCATGCTTGCTTTAATAAAGCTTGTAAAGGCAAAAAGCACCAGCAGGTTGATGGTTAATAAAATTACCCCGATCATCAAAAGCTTCTGGCTATAGAACGGCTTCAGCATAAAATACAGCGTTACATGGCTTATAAAAGTTATTACAAGCGGCCAGAAACGCTGGCTACGGTTTTTGAGGTGAATATCTTTATGCAGCAGATAAGTGCCCGCTACAGGAATTACCAAAGTAAAAAGCAGGATTAATGCCATCGCAATAAGCATGTAAGAAACCGGCAGCCCATCTCTTTTAGCAGCAAACGCCAGCAGCACCATAGTCCCCATAAAAACCGGGTGAAAAACAATAGCGAGCGCGTTTGCAAATTTGCGGAACATGGGAATCAATTACGAATTAACAATTACGAATCAATGTCGTTTAGTTAAGGATTTTTCAAAT
>DAIUCM010000020.1:0-37307 GCA_036846145.1 Bacteroidota bacterium | reverse complement strand
CGTTTACGGCAATTATAAAATATCAAATTAGCTAATAATATATTGTTATTCAGTTATTTGTATTAATGTGCAGATCGGTTTCACTTAAAATGCCCAAAGTTTTATGGCCGATAAACCCCATATATCGTCCAGCCAAAAAATACTTTGGTTCTGCTCAAAAAGCCCTAATTTTGAAATTTTTAAGTACTTTCTGCCACAGCCATATATATGAAACTGCTAAAATACTTCACCAAATGTATTTTTACCATCTGCTTTATACTTGTTTCTGCAACAGCTTATGCCCAGACCGGCGAAATTAAAGGTACTGTTTTCGATAAGGAGAAAGGTGAGCCTATTATTTTTAACAGTGTAATTTTACAGGGAACGGGCCGCGGCGCCGTAACTGATGTAAACGGTATTTACAGCATAACAAAAATTCCGCCCGGCCAATATACCATCGTTTGTACTGCAATTGGTTTCGATACCGTGCGCATACAGGTTAATGTAGAGGCTAATAAAAAAATCACGCAGAATATTTATCTCAGCGAAATATCGGTGCAGCTAAAAGAAGTGCAGATTACACAAAGCCGTATTCAGAAGGAAACACGTGCCGAAGTAAGTAAAATTGAGATTACACCCAGGCAAATGCAGATCATTCCATCCGTTGGCGGCGAGCCGGACCTGGCTCAGTACCTGCAGATTATGCCGGGCGTGGTATCTACCGGCGACCAGGGCGGGCAGCTGTACATACGTGGCGGTTCTCCCATACAAAATAAGGTTCTGCTCGATGGTATGACCATTTATAATCCATTCCACAGCATTGGCTTGTTCTCGGTTTTTGATGCCGATATTATCAAGAACGTAGATGTTTATACCGGTGGTTTTAATGCTGAATATGGTGGCCGTATATCGGCTATTATGGATGTTACCACGCGTGATGGCAACAAAGGTAACCTGAGCGGAAAATTAGGCGTAAGCCCGTTTACCTCCAGTGTAATGCTGGAAGGGCCGCTGAAGAAGTTTTCTGAAACCGGCGGTGGCGCATCGTTCATTGTATCGGGCCGCAGCTCTTATTTACGCCAGTCGTCGCCAATATTTTATCCGTACGCAAGCGGTGGCAACCTGCCTTATAATTTTAATGATATTTACGGCAAACTTTCATTCTCGGCGCCGGGCGGTACAAGGGCAAGTGTGTTCGGCTTTAATTTCAGCGACGATGTAAGATTTAAATCGGGCACCAATTATAACTGGAACTCGTATGGCGCCGGTACCAAATTACTGTTAATTCCACCTTCATCTTCGAGCATTATAGAGGCAACATTTGCGTACTCCAAATACAATACTACACTTACCGAAGCCGATAACAGGCCGAGGTTCAGCTCAATAAGCGGTTTCCAGGCAGGCGTTGAAATGACTTATTATAAAGATAAGGACCAGATAAAATATGGCTTCGATATCAATGGCTTCGAAACAGATTTCCAGTTTTATAACATTGCGCAGCGCCGTATAACGCAAGAGGAATTTACAACTGAGCTTGGCGGATTTTTCCGTTATAATAAAGTTATTGGCAGGCTGGTGCTGGACCCGAGCATGCGTTTGCAGTATTATGCATCGTTAAGTGAATTTTCGCCCGAGCCAAGAATTGCTGCCAAATACAACGTAACCACAAAATTCAGGCTAAAAGGCGCTGCAGGCTTGTTTTCACAGAATTTGCTGAGTGCGCAAAGCGACCAGGATGTTGTTAACCTGTTTTACGGATTTTTATCGGGTCCGGATGAGCTGCCCAAGGAGTTTGATGGCCGCGGCGTAAATTCAAAGCTGCAAAAGGCAAGGCATATTATTGCAGGCGCGGAGATGGATCTTGGCAAGAACTTTGGGTTCCAGGTTGAAGGCTACCTGAAAGATTTTAACCAGTTAACCAATATAAACAGAGATAAAATATTTGATAATTCCGCAGAATTCCGCAACAAGCCCGAGTACCTGCGTGCCGATTATATTATAGAAACAGGCAAAGCGTATGGTGTTGATTTCCTGCTGAACTATGATAAACAGCCGTTTTATTTCTGGGCAACCTACTCTATCGGCAAAGTTACACGCTATAATGGCCGTGAAGTTTATGCACCATTGTGGGACAGAAGGCATAACGTTAACCTGATGGGCGCGTACCAGTTCGGTAAGCAAAAAAGCTGGGAGTTTTCCTTGCGCTGGAACTATGGCTCAGGTTTCCCGTTCACCCAAACCCGTGG
Source organism: Bacteroidota bacterium (assembly GCA_036846145.1). Classification (GTDB taxonomy): domain Bacteria; phylum Bacteroidota; class Bacteroidia; order CAILMK01; family CAILMK01; genus DAIUCM01. The sequence goes on along the minus strand of DAIUCM010000020.1, from coordinate 35,082 downwards.
CTTTTACGAACTGCATGATTTCCAGGGCGGTATAAATACAGATTATACGCAGGAAAATGGCAGCTTAGGCATACTTTTCGGCAGCCTCAACCAGGGACGGCTGTCCGATTATCATCGTATGGATGCATCAATACGTAAAACATTTACTTTTAGTAAGGATCGACAGATGCGCGTAATTGCATCGGTAACCAATATTTACAACCGCGAGAATGTATTTTATTTCGACCGGATGAATTATGAACGCGTAAACCAGCTGCCGTTTTTGCCAAGCATTGCGCTCAATTACAGGTTTTAGGCACAATAATCAGCGTTGTTTATGAAAAACTATTTAATTAATACCTTAATAGTTTTAATAAGCTTTACGCTCACAGTTGTTTCTTTAGAGCTGCTTCTGCAAATAATTGATAAGCCGGCTGGCTTCCCGTTGGATGACACAGGCTGGAAATGCTATACACCACATGTAAGTACCAACCAGTTAGGGTACCGCGGTAAGCCGGTAATGTATAATGATAGTGATATAGTTGTGCTTTTGCTGGGCGACTCGCAGGTTGAAGCGTTGGCCTGTACAACTGATTCCATGCCGGAAGCGCTTTTACAGAATTATTTATCGGCAATTGACAAGCGTTTTAAAGTATTTTCGGTTGCTGTTAGCGGTTACGGTACAGATCTGCAGTACCTGCGCCTTAAAGAGTATTTCAGCAGGTACAGGGCTGATTATGTGTTTTTATGGGTAACGCCAAAGAATGATGTAACAGATAATACATTTCCTTTTCATCCCACACTTAACTGGCGCAAAGCAACCTTCCTGCTGCAGAAAGGACAGCTTTCAGGACCATATAAGTACTCGTATTTATACCAGCTCGCCATGAAAAGCAAAATAGGGTTAATTTGCCATAAAGTGATTCCGCAAAATAATTCATTACTGGCCAGCTGGGAGAAAAATCTCCCGCAGGCATACCAGCCTGCCCGTGAATACAATGGCCGGTATTTTACCGATTGGGATTGGAGGGAAGATAATGACTCCTTATTAAAACAGTATTTTAAGCGAGAGAATTTTAGTAACGAATTAACATCTTACGCTATATATTTATACCCGCGCAGCCCACGTATGCAATACAGTGTTGATATTACCAACAGGTTGCTTCACAATGTGCAAAAGCTTTGTAATGAAAATAACGCGGCATTTTGCGCTTTTACGGTTGAACCGCAAACCCTCGAGCAGATAAGAAGAGACAGCAGCAGCGTAAAAGTACAGCGTATTGAGAATAAATTCTACACGGCGAGTGGCTTACAGTACTGGCAAAACTGGGAAGATATGACCCATGGCGTACCGCATTTGGCAGTTCCGCTTTTTATAGAAAATTACCGGGTTAGCAAGTGGGACGCGCATTTGAACCCAAAGGCAAATGCAGAAGCTATGAAAACTTTATCCGATTCATTACAGGCCGCAAATGTTTTACCTGCTGCCATAAAACGGCAAAAGTAAACTATAACGTAAATTTGTGGTTTATATAGTAAGGTTTTTATCAATTGGTTTTACAGAATATTAAAATTATGCGCTTTTATAAATTTTACCTTGTTTGCCTATACGTTTGTAGTTTATTTGCTTTTGGCGCATGCCAGCAGGATCCTAACCATATTGTAACCAAAAAGTGGAAAATGGCAAACTCCAACGAGGAATTTACACTTGAGCTGCGGGCTGATAGCTCATACATTGTAATTGAGAACCAGAAGAAACCACAGGTTGGCAAATGGAAGCTCGACAATGATAACAAAACAATTAGCTTTCAACAGAAAGATGATGTAGTAAATATGAATATCGAAACCTTATCGGAAGAGAAATTCGTATTAAATAATAATGGCGATGAGATGGTATTCATAGCATCTAATTAAATACTATATATTTGGATCTCTGAATTATTTTTATGAGATCCTTTTTTATTTTACTTCTTTTTTCGTGGATTAAGAGAAGTAAAATATATACGCAATTAGCTTTAAAACGAGTATCTGCCTTACTTATTTCTGCTTATTTTACCAATAGCTTAGCACTAAAGTATAGCTTACAATAACGGATTCATTAAATTTCGTTAACTTAGAAATTAATCAACTGCCTATCAATATATATGTTGATTTTCCATATAAGCTAAGTCTAAAAAATGCTTTCATCCCAATTTAGGGTAAAATCCATAGTAATTGAACTGCATTTAACGTCTGTTTTTTTATGTCCATTACGCCTCATTTCCATATTGTTTTAGCATTCGGCAGCCTGAATTTTATACTTCAATTCGCGTTAAATTGTTGTTTTATAAGTAATAGTACAAATTTAATTTGATGAAATTACACTTTATCATCAACCGTAAATCGTTAATAAACAACTATATAATCTTCAGTTTTTTTTCAATCCTCAATACTCAATCCTCAATATTTTTGCCGTATTAGTTAGCTTTTGTATTTTGATATTTTCTTTTGGTTCTGTAATTACAGTTTGTCAGTACATTTGCACCTGGCATATGTAATATGGAAAAACCTATAATATTATATACAGATGGCGCTTCTACGGGTAATCCCGGTCCGGGCGGTTTTGGTGTAGTGTTGATGTATGGGCCGCACCGCAAGGAGATTTCTGCAGGCTTCAGAAAAACCACCAATAACCGGATGGAGCTGCTGGCTGTAATACAGGGCTTGCGTGCTATAAAGAAACCAGGTGCAACCGTACACATTTATTCCGACAGCAAATACGTTGTTGATGCCATTGATAAAGGCTGGGTTTTCGGCTGGGCGAAGAAGTATTTTAAAGATAAAAAGAATCCTGATTTATGGAAGCAGTTCCTGGAATTGTACCCGCAATTTAAAGTTAAAATGTTCTGGGTGCGCGGCCATGCCGGAAATACAGAGAACGAACGCTGCGATGTATTGGCTACAACTGCCGCCCGACAGCCGGAATTTATAGATGCAGAATACGAAAAACTTGGCGAATAGCCTGTAAACCATTTTCTTAGAAAAGCATATATGGATAGGATAAAATTTTTATTGAATTTTTCTTCTTTTATTAAAAAGTGATTCCTATTTTTGCACTGCTTTTAGAGATAAAAGCACCGTTCCTTACTCACTGCTTACACTTTAAGTAAAGAATTAAAATTCCTCCTTAGCTCAGTTGGTTAGAGCATCTGACTGTTAATCAGAGGGTCCATGGTTCAAGTCCATGAGGGGGAGCAAAGCCTTGCAAAGTCATAACCTTGCAAGGCTTTTTTATTTCCCTTATATAGTATTATTTACAATCTCGGATCAACCGGCTCACTTTCCAGCGCAAGTAAACCAAAAGCACATTCATGTACTCGCCTGAGTGGTTCCTTTGCTACAAATCGTTCCAGTGATTCTATACTAAGGGCAAATTCACGTAAGGCTAATGAACGCTTTGCAGATATGCCGCGACTTTTCAGCCGATCTAAATTTTCCGGAGCAGTGTATTCCGGACCATAAATAATCCGCAGATATTCTTTACCGCGACATTTTATAGCCGGCTGAACAAGGCCTTTCTTACCGCGCACAATAAAATCCATAGGCTTAACAACCATGCCTTCACCGCCAACAGATGTCATTTCATTCCACCAATTCACACCCTTATTTACACTTTCCTCATTGGAAGTATCAACAACCATATATTTAGTTGCTCTAAAGAGATTTTCATTAACCGCACATAGCTGATGAATTTTTTCCATATGCCATATATGGGGCTTATCTGTATGTACCGCACCTTCTGTTGCGAGAATGTGGAATGGAGCCAGTTTAAGGTCATTGATACTGTTCATCGGCCAGCAATAGCGCCGGTACGATTCTGTAAAGAGATGTGAGAATTCCAGTTTATCGGTAAAACGCTGTAGCAGATCATTAACTGGTTTACCATTTTGCAGGGTTTCTTCAAGCGCTTGTACAGTTTCTTTTAAACCAATTTCTGATGCTTTACCCACTGCTGCATATTGATCAATTAACAATGACTGAGCTTTGGCTGACCATGGCATGAGTTCACAGTCCAGGCACATCCAGTCTGTATCAAACGCTTTCCAAAACCCTGCATTGAATATTGCGTCACGTACTAAAGTTAGAAATTCTCTTTCCAGGTTTGTGTCGTTGAAAAAGTTACGTCCTGTGCGTGTATAGCAAATGCCGATCTGGTTCTCCTCAACACCAAATCGTTTCCTGGCCGCTTCTTCATCTTTACAAATCACAATAATTGCGCGTGAACCCATATGTTTTTCTTCACAAACCACCTGTTCCACGCCTTGATTACGATAATATGTGAACGCTTCAGTTGGATGTTCCAGCAAATCCGGAAGCTTACTGGTTTCAGTAGGCGACATGGTTGGCGGCAAATAAATGAGCCATTTTGGATCGGTGGCCCACCGGCTCATCACTTCCAGGGCTGCGATAGAATTTTCTTCGCGGATGATAATATTATTTCCGATCCTGGTTGAAACAATGTGTTTTCCTATTACATCGTCAATATCAAGAATATCATCATGTATTTGCTGTGCGCTGAGCGTTTGCGGATCAGGTTCTAAAATAAGCGGCCTGATAGGATCGGCATAGGTAGCTAATGAATTTACAGAAATAACTTCTTTTTCAGGATAGCGTAATGCAGATAATCTTCCGCCGAATACACAGCCAGTATCAATATTTATAGTGCGGTTCAGCCATTCTACTTCCGGTACAGGCGTATGGCCATAAACAACCATAGCTTTGCCACGGTAATCCAACGCCCAGTTATACCGTACAGGCAAACCGAATTCGTCTGTTTCGCCGGTTGTTTCTCCATACAGGCAAAACTCTCTCACGGCACCTGAGCCACGGCCTTGCATTTCTTCTTTTAAACCGGCATGTGCAACAACCAGTTTGCCATCGTCCAATACATAATGGCTCACCAATCCATCAATAAAACTTCTTACTTTATTATGAAATTCTAATGGTTCACGAGAAAGCTGCTCCAATGTTTCAGCTAATCCATGTTTTATCTGTACATCTTTACCCAGAAGTTTTTTCAGTAACTTCTGATCATGATTGCCAGGGACACAGAAGCCGGTTCCAGACCGAACCGAACTCATTACCAGCTTTAAAACATCCGGCGTTTTCGGCCCTCTGTCAACAAGATCGCCCAGGAATATTAATCTACGACCTTCAGGGTGGCTTACAGAATATTTCAATTCGTTTTCTGTCTGTGTTTCGACTATATAGCCCAAATCGTTCAGAAGCAAGCTGAGTTCGTCGAAACAACCATGAATATCACCAATAATATCGAAAGGGCCATGCTCGTGTTTTTTATTATTCCATAATGGTTCTCTTACCACAAAAGCCGTTTCTACTTCTTCCGGTGAATCCATGATGTAGATATGTCGGAAACCTTCTTTTTTAAGGTTTCGGATTGATCTGCGAAGCTGCTGGTTTTGTTTTTGAATTACATGCGGCCCGAAGTTTCTATCGCTCCGCTCTGTATTTCTTGCCTGGCAAATCTTTTCAGGTATATTTAAAACTATAGCAACAGGTATTACATGATATTCCCTGGCCAGTTTAACAATTGGTTTGCGCGCATCATCGCCCACATTTGTAGCATCAACTACTACAAGGTTACCACGCTTCAGGCGCTTTCTTGCAATTTCATATAGTAATTCAAAAGCATCATTGGTAGCATCCAGATTGTTTTCATCATCAGACACCAGCGCGCGACAGGCATCTGAAGAAATTACTTCAGTTGGTAAAAAGTGTTTCCTGGCGAAAGTGCTTTTCCCGGAGCCGGATGTTCCGATTAAAGTTACGACTGCTAATTCAGGTATTTTAATTTGCACGAATTCTTCTTTTAATAATTAATTCAATTTGAAAACAGCCATTTGGGAAGGAGCGCCATATTGCTCGTCTATATTGCCCAGCGGACTTAATTCTACATTATATCCGTATTTCTCACAGATATTATTCGCCCAGGCAGAAAACTCTTCTCTGGTCCATTCGAAACGGTGATCTTTGTGACGAAACTCACCCGCACTTGGCTTTTCGAATTTAGCGTTATACTCTCCATTAGGTGTTGTGATTACTGCCACGCCTGGTTTTGCAAATTCAAATAGAACACGTTCAAACGCCTTCAGTCTTGGTACGTCAAGGTGTTCTATCACTTCTACTACAGCAGCGCCTTCAAAGCCAGACAAACGTTTATCACGGTACATCAGCGAACCCTGAATGAGCTTCAAACGAAGCTTTTGCCTTTCCGGCCATTCATCATATTTTAAACGTTCAATAGCATGTTCAATAGCGCGGTAAGAAACATCCATGCCTAATATTTCTGTAAATTGCTTGTCCTTCATGAATTTCAGAAGCAGCTTACCTTCGCCGCAGCCCAGATCGAGCACACGTTTTACTTCCAGGTTTTTCAGCGTTTCATACACTACCTGTAACCTGTGTTCGTGTAGATTTTTATATTCTTTAGTCTGTTTTTCTTCTCCTGGTTCATCTGAAATTTCTTCTGCTGAAGCTTCTGTTTCTAAAAGCCTGGTTAATGCTTGTCGTGATAATGATCCTAAGTTTTTAAGATAACGTCGCGTAATGAATTCTTTCTCAGGATGTGATTTTAGCCATTCGCCGCCTTTTTCAATGAGCTTTTCCATCTCATGCTGGCCAATGAAATAATGCTTATCGTTATCCAACACAGGAATCAGCACATATATATGCGAGAGTAAATCCTTAACGGCTACTTCATGCTGTAAGGTAACAGTGTAGTAAGGGCTTTTTCCCCACTCCGGGAACTGCTCATCCAGCTGGTATTCTTTAATATTTATCTGGTATCCTAATGGCTGAAATAGCTTCTCAATTAAATGTTTTCCACCGCGAGATGGCAGCACGCTCAGTTTCGCTTTTAGATTAAAAATTTTATCTACCAGTTCAGGCCTGTTTGCGCATTTTCCGGATAAGGCAGAAGTATATACCTGTGCTATGGCAACACTCATGAATGATGACGCTACATATGGCCTATCATTAACATACTGTCTTAAGCTGAAACCTTCACCGCCTTTATCTCCTTTCCTCACCAAGCCTACCGGATCGATATCCAATAAGAGCGCAGCGGTACATTCATTAGCTTCATTTTTAGGATAGAAAACATGTGCTTTCCCGGCTGAAAATGAAAATGACTGAACTTTATCCGGATGTTTATGTAATAAAAACCCTAATTCAGTTGCGTTTGGGCCCGTTGCTGTAATTGAAAATAACATAACTAAAACGTTTACAGCAAAGAAAGGGCTTTGGGCTGTAAAAATGCATTAAAGCATTGCAATTTTGTAATAGTAATATTTGTAAGTTAATATTTGTACAAACAAAAGTGATATTGCAAAGCAATTATTACTATTCGCGTAGTGCTGCCTGGTTTTATGCAAACTGTAGTTATAAATGTATTGATGAATTACAGTTATAGCAGCTTAACTGCTTAAAAGTATATGGATTACTTTGTAATTGCAATGGAAAAATGAGAGCAGGAGATTGTATAATGCCATATTAAAGCAATAAGTAGGAGAGAAGCTTTAAATTATTGATGAATGAAGTATTTTTGCCGGTTATGCTATATGGAATTATTCAGGTTTATGGCAACAATTATTTTCAATCTCTCCTTTCGCTGTCTGCTCAATTTTCGGGCTGATGTAAGGGATATTCAAAGCCAGTCCGCGAACGATAAAAAGCACAGCCATAAGGAAAGTAAAATACGGAACAGCTTTGGAAAAATACATTCTCCATTTTGCTTTTAAAGAATTAATAAGCACGGAAATTCCCAGTATGGCAGGCAAAGTTCCCAGCCCGAAAAACAACATATACAACATGCTGTAACCAATTTCGCCCTGGTGAATTGATGCTGTTGCAGCTACATAAACCAATCCGCAAGGTAAAAATCCGTTCACCATTCCCGAGCCAAATCTCACAACGGGTTTTGGATAATTCCTGAGTTTCTGGTAAATGTTGGAAGCAATTTTCGGCCAGTTGCGCGTGAATTTATTTTGGAAACTGAATTTGATAATTCCAAAGCTGGAAATCGCCCAGATCAATAATAAAACGCCTGCTGCAATGGAAATATATTGCTGATAAGCGAAAAGAGAAATCACCTGTCCCAACGCACCGAAAAGCAATCCAATTAAAGTATAAGAAAATATTCGACCTGCGTTATATATCAGTTTGCCGGAAAATGCTTTGAGTATGCCGGAATTGTTGTTGCCGGAAAAGCCAGCCACCAGCGGACCGCACATAGCGATACAATGGAAACTTCCCGCCAAACCCATCAGAAATCCTGTCCAAAGCAAATTCATTTTTTATACTATTTTTTAATTCTTCTACCGCTTGTCATTTCGACGTCAAGGAGAAATCTTGTCTTTCAATTTTCTATTTCAGTGAACTTGTCCTTCGATGCTCCTCGTCCTCAACCGTCATTCCGGGCTTGACCCGGAATCCCGAACATTTGAAATGCAAAATGAAGTTGACAAGCTCCGTATATATTTTTCAATAACTGTTAAATTAAATTCACACTTTGATTCATGGGATTCCGGGTCAAGCCCGGAATGACGGCAAACGACGAAAAGCTTCGACTGTAAATTCATCAGTATTTCCATATATCCAAATGCTGAAAAATGCTTTCGATTCATTCAAAATTCAGCATTCAAAATTTCAAAGATTTATTACTTCTTCCATATAATATTCAATACCATTCGTTTCCCAGTTTAACTTCGCTTTCCAGCGGCCTTTTTCCAGGCGCGAAGCATCAATTTTTTGTGTTCCGGAAGCATCTGGTTTTACATCGATTTCTTTGTCAAGATCAGGCGCGTTAGGACGGTACAAAAGCAAGTTTCCCTTTACGCCATCTGCATATATGGCTTTGGGAAAAAATACTTCAATGGCCGATTCATCAGCGTTTAGTTTGATGCTCGGTTTTTCTGCTAATGCGTTGGCATTGTACACTTTATCTATCTGATGCTGGAAAGCCAGTTCTGCCTGGTAATAATTTTTCACCACCAGTTTTTCTTTGTTTTTTCCTGCAATTACCGCGAAGGAAACCATCAGCGCCACGAAGCTGAGGAAAAGTGCTGTTACGCCATATGCCCAGGTATTTTTCATAATAATATTATATGCGTTTTAGATGGCCGGAGCCATGAATGTTGTTTTCAAAGTTTGAAGCCGTTTCCCGTTTGAATAAACACCAATTTTGAGCGGCGTATTCGCACTATGCAGCTGATTTTTATCAATTTCTATGGAGATAATTCCTTCGCCATAATTTTCGCCGGGCGCCATTAAAGGTTTGCCAATGCTGGTGATGTTTCCTTCGGCAGATTCCAGTTTCAGTTCCACCGGCATATCCTCGAAAGTTTTGTTCAGCACTTTTACGTTATAGATGTTTTTGATGTTGCCTTCCGGTGTTTCAATAAATGTCATTCCCGGCGTGCGGAGAACGGTTGCCTGTACATCGCTGCGCAAAGCAACCAGCACCGAGAAACCAATGATCAACACACATAAAATACTACTGTATAACATTCTGCGTAGCGTCCAGTGGAATTTCTCATTCTTCTCGATACCATTAATGGAAGCCATGCTGATGAGGTTGATTGGCTTGTTGATCTTGATCATGACATCGTTACAGGCATCTACACAAGCCATACAGTTTACGCACTCCAACTGTATGCCGTTGCGGATGTCAATTCCCGTCGGGCAAACATCTACGCATTGGCGGCAATCGATACAATCGCCGGCTGTTTCGCTGCGTTTGCGTCCCCATTTTTCGCGGTTCTCGCCACGTTTGTAATTGTATGCAACGGTGAGCGAATCTTTATCGAGCATGGTTCCCTGCAACCTTCCGTAAGGACAAACCACCGTACAAACCTGCTCGCGGAAAAAGGCGAAAACACCATAAAATACACCCGAGAAAACCAGGATTCCAAGCAATCCTGCCCAATGCTGCGAAACCGGTTCCGTAGCAATTTTCACCAGCTCATGCGAACCGATAATATATGCTAAAAATGTATTGGCTATGATGAATGAAATGCTATAAAATACAGCATGTTTACAGCCTTTTTTCAGTATCTTTTCTGTTGTCCATTCCGCTTTATCGAGTTTTCGCTGCGCAGATGCATCGCCTTCAATCCAGTACTCAATTTTACGGAAAACAAGCTCCATAAATACCGTCTGCGGACAAGCCCAGCCACACCACAGCCTGCCGTAGATGCTTGTAAATAAGAATATACCAACGAAAAAAGTAAGCATGGCAATAACCAGCATAAAGAAATCGTGCGGCCAGAAAACCTGCCCCAAAATAACAAACTTGCGCTCCACGAAATTGAGCAGCAGCAACTGGTTATCGTTTATTTTGAGCCAGGGCGCGCTCAGTAGAAAAATTAGCAAGCTGTAACCAACCAAACTCCTGCGCGTAAGCCATTTGCCCTTTGGTTTTTTGGCGTACACCCAAACGCGCTTTCCGTCCTCGTTCACCGTAGTCAAACTATCGCGGAATGCCTCTGTTTTATTAAGTTTCACTGCCTTATCCATTTTCCTCTTTGTTTCCCCGAAAAGCCATATCTGCTTATTGCAAAAAATGCTTCACGAATTACAGATACAAAGTTCCGGCTAATGGCAGCGGGTGCGTATGATGCCGGTCAGGATGGAGTATGATTTATGTCAGGAAATTTGGAGTTAAATACATTTACTTTTTCTTAAATGAATCCGGATTTGTCGATAAACCAAGAATTTCAATGATAATGCTTTCAGCAATTTTTCTTGGTCCTTCCATGAAATATCCTTTCAATCCAACTTTTATTTTATCTCTATGATATTGCCTTCTATCTGGATCGGCTATCCACATTCTGGCGGTGCCGGTACCAAGAACAGAAGTTTTATCTTCGTTAATAATATTTCCAACTTCATCTTCGAATTCTGGCCAGATCATAAATATTTGATTTTTCCTGTGATCTTGATGCTCATACCAAAAATCGGAACGATAGCCTTGAAACGGCAAGGTTTTTCTTCCACCTTCTTCTGGTGTGAAAAATCTATATCGAACTCTAAAGTCAGCAATATGTCCTAAAACTTCTTCGTAACTCCTATGCATTGAATCCAGTAAATCAATATTACAAAAATGCTTTAGTTAATAATATTAATTTCAGAATCAATAATTTGCTTTTCAGATTTTCTTTGCTTCAATCTTTTTTCAGATTTTTCTTTACATGCATACTTGTTTTTATCTGAATAAAAATGCATTTCACTTTCAGATAACCATGAACCTTGCTTAACCATTAAACCATTCCAGTTGCAATTTTCATCACCACAATAGTGTTTCGAATAAACACCAAAATTTCTATGTTTGATACGTTTGTTTGCTAAGATTTTTTGTTGGTTAATCATAACATCATTCCAAACTTTACGTTTATCTGCTTCTGTCAAATCCAAACCTAAAATCGTATTCTGAATAAATGTATGTGGATCTTTTAATTGAAGAAAATCAAATTGCTTTTTGAAAAGTTTATGCGCATAATCTCTTACTTCAATTTTTTCTTCTATTGTTAATTTTTCATTTTCAAGAATTGAGCGATACAAACCTAGTATATTGAAATCCGTGTATTTCTTGTGGTTATCTATATAAAAGAAATATTCTTTAAACGTAAATCGATTAAATTTCTGAGCGATTTTCATAACATCGAATTTGAATTTTCCATATCTCAATATTACGAAAAATGCTTTGAATTAGATTAAAAAACTAATTTCTGCCAACTCTCTGCCAATACTTTGTACACCGTTTAAAATTCGTTTGGTTTGCTGCGCAGATGGCTTTTTAATTCCCTTGATATATTGTGCTAACAAGCTCTGGTTCATGCCAATGCGCTCAGACAATGCCTTAGCGTTTATCACTTTATAAAAGTCAAAAAAGCTTTGTAAATCAAGTTCAAACTTGATTTCATCAATTGAAAATTCAAATCCTTTATCTTCAAAAGTCAGATTTACAGCTTCAACAATGTTATTTCTTAAGTCCTCAAAATTATCCGCTTCTGTTGCAATAAAATTATCCTTTACATTCGCAAAAGCGCTATAGCCTGTATCTTCTTTATTTATCGTGAAAACTATTTTGGGCTTTTTCATCGCTTATTTGTTTTTATTTCCGCTTGCTTCAATATAGCGTTTAACAGGCCTTTTTTTATTTCTTTATTACCATGATTTGGAACTGTTAATTGTTTCTTTTTCGGAATGCCTGAAAATGACATGGCTACCGGTTTGCCTTATTTCAATCCAGCCCTCCTTCTTTAACATTCTGAAAAGCTCGCTATACTTAACAACACAAAAGTAATATATTTATTACTTTAACTCACAAAACGTATCAAAGGTTCGTAAAACAAAAAAGCGCCGACAACTTCTCACAAGTCATCGGCGCTTTTCATATATAATATTCCTAAAAAATGCTTTAAGAATTACTTCGCGCTGGCAGTAGCTTCGCCGGCAAATTTCTCGCCTTGCGGCGCTTTTCCACCTTCTACGTTTTTACCTTTCATGGTGTTTACATAACTCGCAACGGCACGTAATTCATCCGGCCTTAGAGATCTTTTCCAGGCAAGCATACCTTTTTCCGGCACACCGTTGAAGATGGTTTTAAATACGCTTTTGTATTCGCCGCCATGCAGCCAGTAATCATCCGTAAGGTTCGGGCCGATAGTTCCCTGGCCTTTATCGCCGTGGCAGGATGCGCAGTTGCTCATGTAAATATTCTGGCCCATAGTGAGGTTTGCTTCATCGGTAAATGGCGGTTTTTCGGCCAGTTCAATAGCGCGTTCCTGGGCTTTCTGCACAACAATTTCCGCTTCAGCCATCTGCTTGTCGTACTCTGCAGTTTGCAGATCGCCGATTTTCAACACATGGAAATACATCATGTAAAAGACAGCAAAAGCTACGGTGCCGTAAAACAACAGGTTAAACCAGGCGGGCGGATTGTTATCGAATTCCACAATGCCATCGTACTCATGCGAGTTCTCCAAATCATCTTTCCCTGCGCCTTTCATGCGGAAAAGCTGCAACCAGGAGGAGTGTTTCGTGCGTTCGGAAAGCGGTAACGTTTCCTCGTATTTCTGCTGAAGTATTTTTACATGTTTCAATATATCGAACATGAAAAACACAACCAGCGCCATAGCCAGCAGCACCGCAATTGCCAGGTAAGTTACAGCGTTTGGGCCAGAATTGTAGCGTGCAATTATTTCGCTGCCATCAATCACATTCGCGCTTTGCGCATGGCCTGCTGTAGCGGAAAAAAGACTGGCTGCGCCAAAAATTATAAGTGATCTTAACTTTTTCATAACCTTTGTTTTATGCGGTATAATCTGTGTTTAAATCAGCATTGTTATCATCAAGCGGCATGTTACCAAATTCCTTTACCCGCGCCTTACTCATGGTTAGCGCACGTACCGAAGTAAAGGTGAAAACCGATACAAACAGGATAAGCGAAAGCAAAGGCGCAAGCTCAATCCCAAAAGTCTGCATTACAAAATCTTTATACATAATATATTAATATTTAGTGGGTTATTTACTTGCTTTAATGTCAGTTCCAAGCCTTTGCAGGTAAGCAATCAGCGCTATAATTTCCTTGTCATCGGCCACTTTTATTTTGTCTTTCGCCAGGTCATCGGCAATGGTTTTGGCCTGTATTTTAAGATCGGTAACAGCATGCTGATCGTAATTTGACGGATACGGAACACCCAGTTTCTGCATGGCTCGGATGGTTGCCGGTACATCATCCAGATCCAAAGTATTTTCCGCTAACCATTTATATGGCGGCATGATGGATGCAGGCGAAGTAGAGCGCGGATCTAACATGTGGTTGTAGTGCCATGAGTTCGGGTATTTTCCGCCAATTCTGTGCAGATCCGGACCGGTACGTTTAGAACCCCAAAGGTGCGGGTGATCGTAAACAAATTCGCCTGCTTTGGAATATTCGCCATAACGCTCTGTTTCTGAACGGAACGGGCGTATCATTTGCGAGTGACAGTTGTTACAGCCTTCGCTGATGTAAATGTCGCGACCTTTCAATTCAAGCGGCGTGTAAGGTTTTACGGCGGCAATTGTAGGGATGTTGGATTTTATAGTGAATAATGGAATAAACTCAACCAGGCCGCCAATCAATATCGCAACGGTAGAAAGTACCATCAAAGTCATAGGTTTGCGCTCCAGAATTCTGTGGCGCAGGTAACCGGTAACCTTACCTTCGTTATTCGCTTTTTCCATGGCTGGTGCTTCGTCCATCTCATTGGCTTCCAGCTTGCCCTGGTTTGCAGTTTTTATTAAGTTGTAAACCATAATGAACATGGCGCCAACATACATTAAACCACCCAAAGCGCGCAACTGGTACATTGGGATAATCTGCGCGGTACTTTCCAGGAAGTTCTTGTATTTCAAAGTGCCTTCATCGGTAAAATCCTGCATCATTAAGCCTTGCGTAATACCGGCAACATACATGCTTATTACCCAGAAAGCCATACCCAAAGTTGCTATCCAGAAATGCGCGTTCACCAGCTTTACAGAGTACAAATTGGTTTTATATAATCTCGGAATCAGCCAGTATAATATAGCGAAAGCCATGAAACCATTCCAGCCCAAAGTTCCAACGTGTACGTGTGCAGGAATCCAGTCAGTATAGTGGCTAAGCGCATTCACAAATTTGAGTGAGTGCAGCGGACCTTCGAAAGTTGCCATACCGTAGCAGGTAATCGCCACAACCATAAATTTAAGAATAGGATCTATACGAACTTTATCCCATGCGCCACGAAGCGTCAATAAACCATTGATCATACCACCCCAGCTTGGCGCAATCAGCATCACCGAGAAAGCAACGCCTAAACTCTGTGCCCAATCCGGCAAAGAAGTGTATAACAAGTGGTGTGGGCCGGCCCAGATGTAAAGAAATATTAAAGACCAGAAGTGGATGATACTCAAGCGATAAGAATAAACCGGGCGGTTAGCTGCTTTCGGTAAGAAATAATACATCAAACCCAAAAACGGCGTAGTTAAGAAGAACGCAACCGCATTGTGGCCGTACCACCATTGCACCAAAGCATCCTGAACACCTGCGTAAACCGAGTAGCTTTTCAGCATAGTTACAGGCAGCTCGATTGAATTAATTAAGTGCAACACCGCAACCGTAACAATGGAACCAATGTAGAACCAGATGGCTACATACATGTGCTTTACGCGGCGGGTTACAAGCGTACCAAAGAAGTTGATGGCGAAAATTACCCAAACTGCAGTGATCATGAGGTCGATAGGCCATTCTAATTCCGCATATTCTTTGGAAGTGGTAATGCCCATCGGCAAAGTGATAACCGCGGCTACGATGATCAGCTGCCAGCCCCAGAAGTGGATTTTGCTGAGCGCATCGCTCCACATACGCGCTTTGCACAAACGCTGCAGCGAGTAGTAAACGCCCATAAAAATTATGTTACCTACAAACGCGAAAATAGCACCGTTTGTATGCAGCGCCCTAAGCCTTCCGAATGTGGTTTGCGCTGTGCCGAAGTTAGCTTCAGGGAAGAAAAGCTGAACTGCGATCAACACGCCCACCAGCAATCCCACAACGCCCCAGAATACCGAGGCTACGGCAAAGTTCTTAACAATGGCATTATCATAGTAGAAACGCTCTATATTGCCTCCGCCGGAAAAATGCTTTTCAGCAAGCTTCTCCGCGGTGGAGCGTATCTCGCTCTCTTCTACCGTTTTACTTTTTAATTCCTCTAATTGCGACATCTTCTTGTGTATTATTATTTTCTGTTTTCTTATGGTTGTTTTCGAAAAGAATGCGAACCGATGGTGTGTACATATCGTCGTACTGCCCGGTATTCATGTTTCGCAAAAAGCTGATGAGAAAGCCGCCGGCCACCACCATACTTATTGCTACGAGAATAAAAATTACTTCCATTTGCTTTTAGAATTATTGCGTTCTAATTCTTTATTACAAAGTTCCTGCAAAGAGAATCGAGCCAATATGACGGCTGTCAGGAAGAAGACTGATTTATGTCAGGATTTGGAAGAAGTTATGAGTTATGGGTTATGGGTTATGAATTGGAAAAAATTTCCATATATGGATGATAGAAAAAATGCTTTGGAAATTTGGGTTGAAAGCATTTTTTAGGGTATGATATATGAAAACAGATAGAAGGCACGCGTGAATACGCGCGCCAGCGCCGCAACTCAGTCAATTACCGTAACTCGAAAATTAGCGCTCCGCTGGCGCGCGTATTCACGCGTGCCATAACAAAAATTTCATATATACAAACCCCAAAAAATGCTTCAGGCTACAGCTTATATTTCCTGGCTAAATAACGGCTAACCAATTGTGTATAAAGTAAAACCGTAACCGAGCTGATTGGCATTAACAAAGCAGCTATCCATGGTTCCAGCTCACCTATTACCGCGAAACTTAGCCCTACACAGTTGTAAGCGAAAGAGAAGATAAATGAGCCATAGATCATGCTGCGTGTACTTTTGGCGAGCTTCACGAATTGCGGCAACAAACCAAGATTTTTCGCATCAAGAATTGCATCGCTGGCTGGCGTAAAAGAGTTTACATCGTCTGTTATGGTTATGCCGAAATTGGCGGCTTTTAACGCGCCGGCATCATTCAGCCCATCGCCGATCATGGCTACTTTTGCGCCATCTTTTTGCAGGTTCTCTATGAAGTTTAGTTTATCTTGCGGCGACTGGTTGAAATATAAATTAGGCGCGCCGAAAAGTGGCGCAAGTTTCAGCTTATCACGATCAGAATCTCCGCTTAAAACAAATACCTGGAAACCTTTTCGCAAGCGGTAAGCAAGTTTTTCAATGTCCTCGCGGAAAGCATTTTGTATGGTGAATTTACCTTTCAGTTTACCATCTACCGAAACAAAAGTACTTCGCTGTATTGAAGCATTTTCCGGCAAGCCTATATATGCATTTTTACCAATAGAAACTTTGTGATTATCAATTTCCGCAGAAATTCCCTGGCCGATGGTTTCTTTCCAGTTTGTAACCGGGTAAATAGTTTCGGCTTCCAGTTTTTCACTTATTTTCTGGCTTATAGGGTGGGTAGAATTTGATGCTACAGCGCCGATAATTGATTTTTCGTAATCCGTAAAAGCTTCGCCTTCATAAATTATTTCAGTAGCTTTAGATGAAGTTAAGGTTCCCGTTTTGTCGAAAATTATAGTATCGGTTTTAGCGAGTTCTTCAATGGCATCGGCGTTTTTCAGGTACAAACCGTTACGGCCAAAAATGCGTAAAACAGCGCCAAAAGTAAATGGTATGGTCAGCGCCAGAACACAAGGGCAGGCAACAATTAAAGCTGATGTTACCGCTTTCATTAAAATGGCAGAATTATTAAACTTCCAGTAAACAGCAGTGGCCGAAGCTATAATTACAACTGCAATGGTAAAATACCGTGCCATTTTGTTGCTCCATTCGTGTAAAGTTGTTGCGCGCGCTTTGCTGAATGCTTTTGAGTTCCACAACTGCGTTAAATAGCTTTGTGAAACCGGCTGCACAACGCGCAAACGAATACCGGAACCTTTGTTTCTACCGCCTGCGTAAATCAACTGGCTGACTGGAACATTTACAGGCTCACTTTCGCCCGTTACGAATGAATAATCTATTAAAGCCGATTCAGATTCCAGGATAGAATCAGCAGGAATTAACTCTTCATTATGGATGAAAATAACATCGTTTTTCTGCAGCGTGGTAACTTTCGCGCTTTGTTTCCTATCGCCAACTAATCTATTAACAGCTAAAGGAAAATACGATTTAAAATCTCTGTCAAAGGAAAAAGCATCGTAAGTTCTTTGCTGGAAAAATCTACCGACCAAGAGCATGAAAACAAACATGGCGATGGAATCGAAATAGCCGGGACCGGTTTGCGTGGCAATTTCATAAACGCTTTGTACAACCAGTCCGCTCAAACCAAGCGCAATTGGCAGATCCATATTAACGGTGCGGTTTTTCAGCGCGTAAAATCCACTTTTAAAGTAATCCCAGCCGCTATAAAAAATAACCGGTATTGCCAGTATTGCGCTTAGTACGCTGAACATCAGCTTAAAATCTGCGGTAAGCAAATTATTGTAATCGAAATATTCCGGTAAGCCGAAAGCCATTAAATTCATGGTGCAGAATGCGGCTACGCCAATTTTATAAAAAAGCTGCCTGTTGCTCTTTTTGTCCTGTGTTTTCTCTGCATCCTGTAAGCTGATACTCGGTGCGTAACCAATGGTACAAAGCGTTTCCACAACCTGGCGAAGTGAAATTTTTGCCGGTTCGAATTGAATACAAACTTCTTTTTTAAGGAAATTTACCTCGGTAGAAACCACACCGTTTTTAATTCGGCCAAGGTTTTCCAACAGATAAATACAGGAAGTACAATGCATGCCTGGAATGTGCAAAGTGATGATGCTGAGCCTGCCGTTGCTGAATTGTAAAAGTTGCTTTTGTATATCTTCCTCATCTAAATATGCCCATTTTTCTTTTGGGAAATTTTTAGGCTTGTTGGCTTGTACATCATCAAAATTATAGAAATCGCAAAGCTGGTTTTGCTGTAGTATTTCATACACCGTACGGCAGCCTTCACAGCAAAAATTATGGTCCTGGTACTGGATCAGTTTTTTGTCGCAAGCTTCGCCGCAATGGTAGCAGCTGGTAATGTTGATATTAAGTTTTTCAGTTTGCATAAACCTGTTTTCCGCAATGGATTACAAAGTTGCTGCTATATTATACGGGGCTGTATGACGATGGTCAAAACAATAGCTGATTTTTATCAGGTATAGATCAATTAGCCAATTATTTAAAAATTTGAAGATTTGAAGATTTGAAAATGAAGTATTTTTTGGCGACAGATTATATGTGAATATAACAAACCTGAACTCGAGAATTAATTATTTGTTTTTCAGTGCTTTGTATTCAATTGCATATAAGCTAAAGCTAAAAATGTTTTTTCCAACTATGGGCAACCCAAAGCAATTGAAACGCTACAAATTCAGATTTTCGCAGCGCAAAAAGTAATATGCCCTTTGCTTTAGCATTGGGCAGCGCTGAAATTTATAATTGAATTCCCGAGTGCACTTAATAAGAGATAAGCAAAAATCTTTCACCGATAAATATTTCCATATATAAAGAAGTCAAAAAATACTTATAGGCTTACTCAATGGCTGTGCGCTGCATTGGCTTACCGGCAATTTATCTTATACTGATAAATGTCAGCCATATTGCTGATGCTTGTCATATTAAGCCGCTGAACCGAAAGTTAATTTTGTGACATTAAAAATGCTGGGCAAATGAAAGTCGGAGATGTAGATATTTCTATGATGAGTGTGAATGAGGCCATACGGTACTTTACGGGCGATTACCATTCGCAGGTAAAAGCTATATTGCATACCATAAAAATGCAGCTGGCCCTGGCACTGGAAACACAGGAAATTAAAAATAAAATAAAACCCATTGCGGAACATTATTTTAAAATTGAAAAAGAAGTGCTCGAGCACATCAGGCAGGAAGATGAAATTCTGAAAGCTTACCTTAACGATAAGAACCTGAGCTTTGAATTTGCGGGAGTAAGCATGTATGCCATTGTAAAAGAGCATGATGCGGTGCTTAAAATGCTGGAGAAACTGGCTCGCTTATGCAATAATTATTTCTGCGAGGAAAAAGAACATGTAATGCTGAAACTGTGCTTCGCCAAGCTCAATAATTTTGAGCAGGATCTGCGCCGCAACATCTATTTCGAGAACAATATATTTTTCCCCAAAATACTCAGGACCAACCTGGCTGTTTTTAAATAATTATTTTATGACTGAAGCCTTTGCCTTATTGCTGCTGAGAATATTTATTGGCGCTGTTTTCTTTTTCCAGGGTTACGATAAAGTTTTCCGGGTAAAGATAAGCGGTGTGGCCGATGCTTTCCGCTACGACCTGGAAACACGCAACCTGCCGCGGCCACTTATTACTTCTGCCGCTTTTTTTACTTCATATATAGAATTAATTGGCGGTTTTTTACTGGTGCTGGGGCTGTTTAAACTGCCTGTGTTATACTTGCTTACAGTTGATGTAGTTGTTGCTTCCGTTGCTTTCAGCATAATAAAACCAATGTGGAACATGCAACACGTTTTTCCAAGGCTGGTTATACTTATGGCGCTTTTACTGTTGCCGCAGGAGTGGGATTGGTTTACCATAGACGCATATTTACCATATATACCAACCTTTTAAAATGCTTAATACAATGAAAAAAATACTTGTACCAACCGATTTTTCCGACAACGCAAACCAGGCGTTGAAGTACGCTGTAGTACTGGCGCAGGCAAGCGGTGCAGAAATAGTACTGCTGCATGTATATAACGAAACCCTGCCCGTACATGAAACACCTTTGCTGCGCTATACTAAAGGCAAAGTTGGCCTCAAGAATTGTATGCAGCAGATGGTGCCAGCCGAAATAAAGCAAAGCTGCATTTGCGAATCGGGCAACGCAGTTGAAAAAATTGCCGAAATCGCCATAGCCCAGCAGGCAGATCTGGTTGTGATGGGAATCCGCGGCAGCAACCGTTTAAGCCAGCTTATAATTGGCAGCACCACTACAGCCCTTATTCGCACTACAAAGCTGCCGGTTTTTGTAATTCCTGAGAACGCTAATGCCGATTCACCTGAAAAGCTGCTTTTTGCTTTCGATGGTAAAGATATTCCTTCTAAATTAACCATGAAACCTTTGCGCGAAATTGCAGGAATTTTTAACGCAGAGATTTTAACACTGAATGTAATGCACGCGCTTGAAGTGCCATTGCTCGATAAACGCTTTATTGCCCGCGAGGCTTTCCACGCGCTGGAAGGTACGGATTACAGCATGCATTTCAGCCAGAACAGCGATGTGCTTGAAGGTATAAATGATTTTATTGCGCAACATGAGGTGAATGCTGTAGCCATGATATACCGGCCGGTTGGATTCTTTAACCGGATTTTTACCGAAAGCCGAGCGCATAAAATGGCGTTTTACACCAAAAAGCCACTGCTAATACTACCCGAGCTGAAAGAGTAAGATACCAATTCTTTACGCAGGAAAAAATGCTTCTGTTATTTAAATGCTGAAGCATTTTTTTATGTTGTTGTATATGGGATTTTAGTTGCGCATACGGCTTAATTTTTCCGGGTCCAGCACAGTAATCTGGCTGCCTTTTATCTCTAACAATCCTTCATTTTTAAAATCAGATAATACACGTATAACACTTTCCGTGGCTGTACCAACAATGCTTGCTAAATCCTCGCGCGGAATAGCCATAGAGAAACGGCGCGCATCTTCATGCTTATACTTTTTATAAAGCATCATTAACGAATCGGCAACGCGTTTGCGTACAGAGTTATAAGCCAGCTTCAGCAAGCGCTCTTCCTGCTCCTTTAAATCGTTGCTAAGCATTTTAATAAACCTGGAAGCTACATCGCGGCTTTTGTGCAATAAGTTGAAGAAATCTTCTTTCGGGATCTGTACAAGCTGCGCATCTTCCCAGGCCATTGCGTTTTCGGTGTATTTATTTTCTTCCAAAAGTGCTGCATATCCTAAAAACTCGCCGGCCGCGTGCATACCGGTTATATAGTCTTTCGCATCTTCATTGCTTTTATATGTTTTTACCTTGCCGGAAATAATGTAAAACAAACCGCGCGGCGTATCGCCTTCATTATAAATAATATCTTTTTTGCGGTACTGCCTTTTGTTCTTTTCCAGCGCCATTTCTTCCAGTTCTTTCATGCCGCCGGCATCGCGAATAAAATCTTTCAATCCCTCGAAATTCTTCGCGTATTCCGCTTTTAAAATATCGCTTTTGGCGAGGCGGATCTGCACGGCATCAAGCAGTTCGGTATCGTCAAATGGTTTGGTGAGGTAATCATCGGCGCCTAAATTCATGCCTTTGCGCAGGTCGCTTTTTTCGGCTTTTGCGGTGAGGAAAATAAACGGTATGCTGGCCGTTGCCGGATTTTTACTAAGTATGTGGAGCACACCATAGCCATCGAGCTCGGGCATCATTACATCGCAAATGATAAGGTCGGGCTTTTCATCCTGCGCCAGCTTTACGCCGGTTTTGCCATGCTCGGCTGTAATTACTTTATAGTTAGATAATTCCAGTATCTCAGCGGTGTTTTCTCGCATATCGGGATTATCTTCAATCAGCAATATCTTTTTCATATCGGTGGTGGTGTTTAGGTAAAGAAATATTGAAAATTGTGCCGCGGTTCATCTCGCTTTTAAAACCGATTGTTCCGCCAAGCATTTCTACATACCGGTTTACAATATTAAGGCCAAGGCCGGTTCCCTGTATGTTTATGGCGTTTTTGGCGCGGAAAAACCTTTCGAACAGGTGCTTTTGTTCGGTTTCCGGTATGCCCATGCCTTCATCCTGCACTTCGAAAGTATTTTTTTCGGCACCTATATATGTGCGCAGGTAAATGTTTTTTCCTTCGGGCGAATACTTTATGGCATTGCTTACCAGGTTAATAAGTATGGTATGAATGATCTGCCTGTCCTCGTAAATATTGGTTTCGCTGCCTTTGTGTTCGTATAAAATCTGCTGGCCTTCTTTGGCAATGGAGCGCAATTCTTCGGTGAGGTTCCCGCAAAAATCAACGAGGTCGAAATCATTCGGTGCATATGGTACTTTACCTTCTTCCAATTTGCTGAGCGATAGGAAACTATCCAGTATTTCGATAAGGTTTTGCACCGATGCTTTTATACGCGCAATGTGTTTCTGCCGTTTCGGGTCATCTTCTTCGGTTTTATAACGGTCAATAAGTGAGGCAGATGATAAGATGGTGCTTAAGGGTGTACGGAATTCATGCGATGCCATGGTTACAAAGCGGCTTTTCATCTCGTTAAGCTCTTTTTCTTTTTCCAGTGCTTTCAGCAGCTCGCTTTTGCTTTCCGCAAGTTCCTGTATGGCATCCGCCAGTTCGCGCGTTCGCGCTTCAACGCGTTCTTCCAGTTCGGCATTCAGCTTCTTTATCTCTGCAATATTATTCGCATCTTTTATGGCGTACCTGATGCTTCTTTCCAGCTGGTGCGGGTTAAATTTTCCTTTTACGAGGTAATCGGCCGCGCCAATTTTCATAGCTCGTTCATCAATCTCAATATCGCCCTGGCCGGTAAGCAATATCATGGGCGCCAATATACCGTTTTGTATTGATTGCTCTATCAGTTCCAGCCCGCTTTCCGCGCCCAAACGGTAATCAACCAGGTAAACATCGTGCTCCTGTTCATCGATAAGCGTTTTGCCTTCGTTAAATGAAGCAACCCATTGCAGCGAGTATTTCTGCGCGGGAAATTCACTGAAAATATCGCGTGTAATAAGGAAATCTTCCTCATCATCATCTATCAAAAGCACCTTAATGGTTTGCAGCATTTTAATGGCTTGGCAGTTTTACAATTTCGAACCAGTATTTACTTAGCGTATGCATTACATCAACCAGTGCGCTGAATGTTACCGGCTTTGTAATGAATGAATTAACGCCAAGGTCATAGGTTCTTAAAATATCTTCCTCAGCTTTGGATGTGGTAAGAATTACAATTGGTATGCGGCGCAGCTCTTTACTGGCTTTAATCTCTCTCAGCGCCTCACGGCCATCTTTTTTGGGCATATTAAGGTCCAGCAAAATAAGGCCTGGTGTAGGATATTTTGCTTCATCGGCAAATTTACCGCGATGATGCAGGTAATCCATCAGTTGCTCACCATCTTCAACAAACTGCATATTATTTGTCAGGTGGTTTTCCTCCAGCGCATCTCTTGTCAGCATACGGTCTTCTGCGTCGTCATCAGCTATCAGTATTACTATATGTTTTTCTTTTTTACTCATAATTTTTCTGCTTCAGGTAAGCAATTTTTAAGCTTTTCCATATATGGCTTTGCGTAAAAATGCTTTTGGGTTAAACATTTTGCTTGCGCAAATTTGCGATTGAAGAACTGAAAATCGTCTATTCATCATGTTCATTTACTGGTATAAGATCCTGCTGTGGCGTTTGGCGTTTGGCAAGGGTTACAATAAATGTTGCGCCATTGCCGGGTTCGCTTTGCGCTGTTATATCGCCGCCATGGCGGATGGCGATTTTACGGCAAATGGCCAGCCCAATGCCCGAGCCTTCGTATTTCTGGCCTTCCAGGCGCTGGAAAATGGCGAAAATCTTATCGAGGTATTTTTCATCGAAACCAATTCCGTTATCTTCAAAATAAATTTCAACTTTTTCATCTCCGGGTGTTGCGGTAAGGTGCGCCTGGCGCTGCAGGTTTTTGCTGTAAACTTTTATGTGCGGCCTTTCACCTTCCTTACGGAATTTTATGGCATTGCTAATGAGGTTCTGGAAAAGCTGGCGCATTTGGGTTGGATCGGCTTCAATTTCAGGCAGCTGGCCGGCATCTATCACCGCACCGCTTTTTTCAATGCTAACTTCCAGGTCCGATAAAACATTCTGCAGCTTTTTATTAAGATCTACCAGTACAAAAGGTTTTGCTTTGGTGGTTAACCGCGAGAAGGAGAGCAGGTCGTTAATAAGATTCTGCATACGCGCGGCCGCATTCAGCATGCGCATAATATAATCCTTGCCAACATCGCTAAGCTTATCATATTCTTTGGTTAAAACGCGGTCGCCGAATGATTGGATCTTGCGCAATGGCTCCTGCAGATCGTGGCTTGAAACATAGGCGAAGTCCTGCAATTCGGAGTTGCTGCGCTCCAGTTCGGCAGCGTAGCGGCGCAGCTGTTCTTCGGCCATTTTCTGGTCAGATATGTCATGTATCAACCCGGTGTAGATGGTACGGTTGGGTAAATTTACTTCGCTTACGCCCAAAATTATAGGGAAAGTAGTGCCGTCCTTCCGCATGGCTGTAACTTCGCGCCCTATGCCGATGATTTTTCCAACACCGGTATTATGATAGTTTTCCATATACTGGTTGTGGCGGCTGCGGTCGGGTTCCGGCATCAGCATCCTTATGTTTTTGCCGATCACTTCCAGCGGCAGGTAACCAAATAAGCGGCTGGCGGCAGGATTGAACATTTCTATTACGCCCTGCTCGTTTATGGTAATAATGCCATCGACCGCCGTATTAATAATGGAATTGATTAGATATTCGGTTTCCTGCCAGGCGGCTTCGGTGCGTTTAAGTGCGGATACATCGTGAACAATGCCGGTGAAAATTCGCTTTGCCGGTAGTTTTACTTCGCTGATTCCCAGTATAAAAGGAAAAATAGAGCCGTCTTTTTTCATACCCGGCACTTCGCGGCCAATACCAATAATCTTCGCTTCGCCGGTGGTGAGGTAATTGCGGATATACGCATTATGCTGGCTGCGGTAAGGTTCCGGCATCAGCATGCTTATGTTTTTGCCCAGAACCTCGGCAGGCTCGTAGCCGAAAATGCGCGCGGCTGCGGGATTCATGCTTTCCACAATACCATTTTCATCTATGGTAATTATACCATCAATAGCGGTTTCTATAATGGCGCGCAGCAGCATTTCGCTTTCCTGCAGGTGCTGTACACTTTGTTGATCGTGCAAGGTAATTTTGTTAAATCTATGCTTACAAATATAACCTTTGCCATAGAAAATAAGGCCGCTTTGATATAAATTCCATATATACCAATACCCGAAAATACTTTTGGTATATGGTTACGCTTTGCCAAGAAAGGCTTTGCCTAATGTATTTTTAGCAATATAGTAATATGGGGAAATTAAGCGAAATGATGCCTGGCTTCGTAAAAAAGATCGTGAACATGCGTGTAGCTGAAATTTCCGTTACGGCCTGCAAGTGTTAAATTATTGAACCGGCCAAAATACTCCTGTAAATGAGTAAGCGCTTCTACAGCGTTGTTGCTCAATACCGGGTAGGCGAAAGGCAGGCGCTGCACCCAGGCATCCATAATTTCACCAGGCTTGCAAAGGCCTGTTTTTACGAGGTCATTTTTTGCAGCTTCAATAACTTCATCATCAGGATTTTGCCATATTCCATCATCTTTAAAACAAGGAATTTCAGCAATTAGCGAAGTAAATCCTTCCGGCGACATTTTAACGCTTCGGTTACGCGGTTCAACCACCCGTGTAAATATTTCTTCGCCGGGGAAATAGATTGAGGCAGAATTTGAAACGCCTGTTTTTTTTAATGCAAAAGCAACAATTATCAGGTTACGGAAAACGAGTTTTCTTGAAGCTTCCATAATGTGCTGCGGAAGTGCAGGCTTAAATAAACCTGCCATTAATGGCAATGGGAGGGTGCTAATAATTTTTCCGGCTTCAACCAAATGCTCGCCGTTTATTTCAATATGCGTTATTGTATTATTTTGATGATAGATAGCTGTAATGGCGCAGCTTGTTTTAATATTTTGCCTGCCAATGCTATCTGCTGTTTTTTCCGCCAGTTCGCCAATGCCGTTGCGCGGGTAATAAAATTTACCTTCCAGGTGGCCGGGCTTTTTCAGGTTAGGCGTAAATCGTTCAGCCAGCCAGCGCCATGGTGTTAGCCCGTTCAGCCGCCTGCCGGTAACATGTATGCTTAAATCATCGGTAGAAACACCCCACAGTTTTTCGGTATAATTCAGCAGCAAAGGCCTTGCTAAGGTATAGCCATATTTCTGTACAGCGTATTCCTTAAAATTTACAGGCTGCCGCTTTTTTTTGCTGAAAACCACTTCTAAAGTTGCCTTGGTGAATGTTGTTGCGCCAAGTATTTTTACAACATTTATTATATTAAATGGGAACGGAATAAAACGCCCATTCAGGAAAATATGGCTGGGAGCGTTAACCTCGTGCAGCTTATCATTAAGTATGAGCCTAATTTCATCGGTAATATCTTTATAAACATTGTGTATCCTGTGCGCGCCGCTATCCCAGTAAAACCCGTTTTTACAGGTAGTTACACAATTTCCGCCAACCAGGCTGTTCTTTTCATAAAGTGTAATAGTATGGCCGGCCTTCAATCCGTAATACGCATATGCAAGCCCTGCAGGGCCACCGCCTAAAATGTGTATATGTTCTTGTTTTTCCGGCATTTATAACTCAATTACTTCTACAACCGGCCACATGCGGTTTACGTACGGATTGTGATAAAAAGTATGTTTTTGCTTCGCTTGCAGGTTTTCATTAACATCAAGCCCAATGTAATATATTTTTTTACCTGCAAATCGCTCAGCTGCGCCATCAAGCTCAGCTTTCGACCTCAGTTCCACATACTGCGCTTCAATGCCTTGTATATGCAGGTAATCGTTAACCAGCCCCAAAGCCAAAATTACCGTATTGCCGGCATTGGTTTTATTTGTAAGAAACGACTTAGCCTGCGCAATTGCGGTTGGCTGTTTATGCTGTATGGCAATGGCTGCTCCAGTAAAAGCGTAAGATGCCAGGAAAAATAATATTACAGGATACGCCATTTTAACGCTTTGTATAAATATATTATTAATGCATAAAACAATAAAAAGCAGCAAAACGGGAATTAACGGTAACACATGCCTGGCTTTGTAAATAATATTCTGCCCAAGTAAAATCCAAAGCAGGTAAGCTGCTGCGCCGGCAAAAAGCAGGTATATTATTTTTCTATGGAGCGCTGCGCTGCTGTTTGTTTTTAGAAAAGCAGGTAAAAGAATAATTGCTGTAAGTAAAACCGAAGTTACAACGGTTACCAGGTTCCTTCCCGGCCAGTAAGCGCCAAGGCCATCGGCCCAAATACCTTTTATAAGCATTTTAAACCTGAGAATAGTATTGTTTTCAGTGATGAAACTGCCGCCCCAATCATTAAAATGGCCACCTGTATGTGTTGCAGCCGCCGCAAAAAGCTGGTTAAAACCGGTTATAAACACAAATGGCACCAGCCAGATGAGCACGCCCGCGGTACCTGCTAAAATCTGTATATTCCGCCGGCCGTAATAATAAAAACTATAAATTGCAAGTGGCAGTACAAAAGGTATATATGAAACGCGCGTACCCGCAAGCAGGCCAGTAAAAAACATCGCCCAAATAACAATTTTAATTTGCTGATCATGAATTGCCCTGCAGTAGAGCAGTGCTATAAAACATACCATTGCTGCGCCCATACAATCGGGCATGTAAGATGTGCTCAAGACCCACAACAAAGGGTTAAACGCCACAAGTACAACTACCACATATATGCCTGGCCGCGAAAATGCTTTGGTTATCATTGATAAAATACCCGTTAGCGAATACAAAACAACACAAACAGAAAGGCCGCCGGCAATACTAAAGGTTACGCCCATTGAGCCTGTAACGTTGTACAACAGCTTTGTAAACCAGCAGAAAACCGGGTAACCGGGAAAATGCGGCTGAAGTTTTAATACATCGAACTCAGTTAAGGCAAGCGCAAAACGCATACTGTCTGGCTCTTCGATATAGTAAATGCTTGTGAGCAGGCGTGAAACAATAATGGCTGTAAAAATCAGCAGCCACTCCGCAGATTTCAGCGTATTATTTCGAGTAGATATTTTTAGTGTTTCACCCATGTTAAAACAGAAAAGTACATGTTGCCATGTACTTTCCCGGTTATTGAAGTATTTTTTGCAACTGTGTTATATGCAAACCATTACCACGATTGTATCTGCTGATCTGTAAAACCGTAAGAAGCTTTTAAGATGGCTGCAGCGCTATTGAGTTTTTCTGTAGTAATATCGTTTACATTATTGCCGAAGAGCGTGTTAAGTTCGCTTACCTGCGTGTTGGTCAGTTTCTTATCAGGATTGTATGATATCATCCAGAAGTAACCCAGCATCTCGGTCCAGTGCGTGTTAAGGTTTGCGTTGCCGGAAGCTTTATCTTTTTTAACATCGTTAATATAATGTACCACGGTTGCGGCAATCAGTTTATCCCAGTTTGTAAGAATTGTATTAATGGATTCATCGCGTGTTGCATACTCTTTTTTATCGATACCGCTGCGGCCGGCCAGAAATGCATCGAACATTGCTTTTGTAAAATCGCTCTGGCTGCCAGTTGCAAAGGTAGCGGAACCAACATCACGTTTCGCGGCAGTTTGCGCATAGTAAAAATTCTTTTCCGATTTTACATCAATCTTACCATCGCCGTCCGAATCTTTTTCGCCCGGTGTAATAATCTGCGCATCGGTGTAATTATTGTAATCTCGTGCTGCGCCAAAGTAGCCGAAAGCTTCATCCCAGCCATGCTGCATTTTTGTTCCTTCGCCGGGTGTAACGGTATTATTATCCGCCGCTGCAGATTTTTTTAAGTAATCGTTTACAGCGCGGTGATAGATCAAAGTGCCCATCAGCGTTTTTTCAATGGCGTGTTTCAGGTCCAGGCCGTTACTGAGTATTACGCCTTTACCTGCTTTGCTGTTTACCTCAACTGAATCGAACCAGGCGCGCAGCTGGGCATCATCGGCAGGTGTTGCTACTTTATCGCTCAGTTTTTTGTTGGCAGAAATTTCTGTGTACTGGCCGCCGGTATTTTCATAGATAGAAACCAGTGCTGCTGCGGTAACAGGCATGGTTTTAGCCTCTTCCACCTTGGCCACTAAATCGCGTATCAGCAACAAACGAACAGTTTGCCCGCCATAGGCCACGTTTTCGAAGCTGTATTGTGTTGGTACTTCGGTTTTCGGCTTGGTCAGGTCTTCAGGTTTATCTTTGGTACATGAAGCAGTGAAAAATGATGTTGAAAGTATGCCAGCGGCCATTAGCAGGCTGGTGTTTTTCAGAGATTTTATTGTGCTGATTAGCATATAGTTATGTTGTAATGTATTAAATATGATATCTTATTCCTGCGTTTACCTGTCGCCTTGCGCCTGGTATTATGCCTGAGCTTATGTTGGCATCGGGCTGGTTTGGCGCCGAATGCAGCCTTGATCCGATATAAATTTCATCAAGCAGGTTTTTTGCGTTCAGCGTTACCGAAAAATGTTTGTTTATATCGTACCGCGCACTTGCGTTTATTAACGAATAAGCCTGTATAGGCCCCATATAGCCGCCATTTGAAATATAGTTCAGGTTTTCGTAATCTGTAAACACCCTGCCGGTGTACTGGTAATCGGCACGGACGGTTAGCCCGAAGCCGAATGTTTTTGTCAGCGCTACAATAAATGCATGATCGGGCACATAAGGCATTTTATTACCGGCAACACTTACCTCACCAGCAAATTGCGATGCGGGGATCCTGCCATCAAGCACTTCGGTATGCATGTACGTGTAAATTATGTTCAGCTCCGGCATCCAGTTAAGGCTTGCGTTGCCGGTTTTTGCAGGTGTAAGCAATGCGGAAAGTTCGAAACCCGCGCTTCTTGCATTGCCAAGGTTTTTCATAATTACGCCTTTTGCCGGTGCTACAAAATCCTTAATCTGCATGTAGAAAACTGCTGCCTCGTACGTGATCCACGATGCGTTTCTGCGCATGCCGAGCTCGGTATTCCAGCTGGTTTCAGCACGAAGGTCAAGTTCGGAAGGTACAGGCGCAGGCGCTCCGAAACGTAAAATATTAAGCGTGCCGCTGCCGGGTGGGGTATAGCCCTTGTGTATGCCAAAAAAGTAATTGGTCTTTCTCTGCGCGTAATTAAAGCCAACGCCCGGTAACAGCACATAACTTGTTTTATCCTGGTAGATGTTCCCGTTCAGCCGGTCTATCTTTTCCTGTTCAAATGCTTCCGCCCGCAGGCCGAATGTGCCTTCCAGGTGCTCGGTAAAGCTTATTTTCTGCGAGCCGTAAACCGAGAATGCCGTTGTTTCATACACTTCATTTTTACCAACTATTATATCGTTGCCGCTTGTATCGGTAAAATAATAAATACCGTCTCTTGCATTGGGTGCATTTCCAATTTTCTGTATATCAACAAATCTTTCCCAGTGTACGCGTCCGCCTGCGTCCAGCTGTGCGGGCAGGCCGCCAAAGTTATGCTCGTATTTGTACGATCTTTCAACCCCACCAATGTAAAAAGTGCGCAGATTGCCGAAGTTATTCTTACCGTTGCCAACGCGTATAAGGTCGGCTTCATAATTTTTGTAATAATATGGCACTGGTGTTAAATCGCCGTTGGCAAGGTATTTTTCTGCATCTACATATATGTCATTTTCACGCCACCAGTCGCGGTTAAAATAGTTGCCGTAAACCAGTGTGTTCGATGTAAGATTGTCGCTTATGTTATCATTGAGTATCAAATCCAGCGAGTAGCGGTCAACAATAAACTGGTCATGTTTCTTCGGGTTGAAGTTAGGGTTCGTGCGGAAGGAATATTCTGTGAGGCCGGTATATGTCGCGTCCGATAATTCATGGTTGGCATTCATTTTTATGTACAGCCTTTTTTTTGGGCTAGCCAGGATATTGAATTTTACGGTTCCGTTGAATTGCTCGAAATGATTGTTTTCACGGTAACCGTCGGCCGTTTTATAGAGCAGCTGTACCTGCGGCGAAAATTTCTCAGAGCCGAAACCGCCAACCTGTGCAAATGCCGTTAACAGGTTATTGGTACCGCCAGTTATTTCAGCACGCCCGCCCAGCTTATCGCCTGGCGCATTCGTAATATAATTTACAACACCTCCCATGGTTTGCGGGCCGAATTTTATGCTGGAGCTGCCTTTAATTACCTCAATACGGTCAATTCGCTCAACCGGCGGATTATAATAGGAGTTGGGATATAAATACACCGCCGGCTGTATCGGAATACCATCTTCCAATATCAAAACACGCGAGCTTCTGCGTGGATTTAACCCGCGTATGCCTATGCTAATGCGCGAGTTGCCCATTCCATCATCGGCAGCAACCTGCACGCCCGGCACTAATTGTAGAATTTCCTGCGTACCAATAGGATTTATAAGGCGAAGTGTTTTTTCATTGATCTTTGTGGCCGTACCCGGAATTGTACGCAAAGCAAGGCCGGTATTGCCGATTATTTCTACAGGCGTAAGGCTTAAGGTTGAGCTGGAGAGCGTGAGGTTTTTAAGGATCTGCTGGGCAGGATTATATTGAAGCTGCCTTGTTTTATAGCCTATTGCGCTAATTCTAATGGCCTGGCTGCCGGTATCTACACCTGCCAAAATAAACTCGCCATTGGTGTTTGATGATGTAACTGCGGCAATTTTACCATCTTTTATCCATATAACATGTGCATGCAGAATGCTTTCCCTCGTGCTGCTATCGGTTAGGTTGCCGGAAATAACCTGGCTTGGTTTTTCCTGGCTGTATAAATTGAAACATGTAAATAATATACTAAATAAAAAAGTGCAGAACCTGATCAACGCCATATCTAAAACACCTGTGGATTTTCCCGCTCGCTTATAATTGCTTTAATTGTACTGTCGGGGAATGACATACGCCCGTAGCTTCCGCCTGTAGTCTGGCCTTTTGGCGCTAAAATAGGATCGTCTTCGCAGGAAGCCATTAAAATACAAACAGAAGAAATTAAAAATAAGAACTTTAACGGCCTGAGCTTGCTACCCATTTGTAATTTTAATTTAGACTAATTATAAATAATGCAGCAAAAATAATAGAATCATTCTAAATAGCGTAATTTTTATTCATGATTTTTATCATTTTTTTAAAAAAACTACTTTACAGGTTTTGCCAATTAATCCACAGGCTGCGTATAAATGCTGTTTTTCAAAATAAAATCTCACAACCCAAAGCATTTTTAAGGCAGGCTATATATGCAAATTTGGCTTTTACGGCGAATAATATTAATTTTCAGGCTGTTAATTTGGTGCGCTTGTTCAAAAAACTGAACATGGAAATTTCGCGGCCAATAAACTCTTCTTCAGTTATGACAACAAGAAAATTAATACTCATTGCGTTTTTTAGTGTACAATTTTTAAACGCTTTCGCACAAAAAAAATCCAAAGATACACAGTGGGAAAAGCAAGTTATACGTACCTGGAAGCTGGTAAATATTGATGTGCCGCAATATTCGCGCGAGCTGTTTAAGGCCGGCATTGGAGAGCTGGCAACAATAACTTTAAAGGAAAATGGCCTTGTATGGATGCAATCGAAAGCTGAAGTGGTAATTGACAGTTTTTTTACTTTTGAAAAAGATGGTAAAAGATACCTGAAGATGAGCGCGCTTGCACTGCAAATTACCAAACAAAGCAATGATGTAATGGAGCTTAAGCTGGATTTACCTATAGGCAAGCTGAGCAGCGCTAAAATTTTATTCGTGCCTGAAAATGAGCCGGTTAGTTCATATACAGATATGATTGCCAGGACCTGGAGAATAAATAGCGGCAAGAAATACGGCTATGATGATTCTGATTATAATTACGATTACGACCGCTACTCCCGGTACCGTGGTAATGTAAATGCTTCTGTTATTGAATTTAAGCCAGATGGCAGTTTTACCCGATTGCAGGATAGCGCACTGGGCAGCGGCAAATGGAAAATTTCGGAAAATGTATTAAAAATAGATCCGGCAAAAGGCAAGTCAGAAACGTACTACATAAAATCTATAGGCAGTCGAGGTATTGTATTATGGCCTGATCAAAAAGATATTAACAGCCTTATAACCTTCTCCGTATCACATGAAACGCCTGAAAACCAGCTAATGAAACAGCAGGAGGCTAAGAAACTGAAAGAGCTGGAAAAACAAAAGAAAAATGAGCCGACCGTTAGCAAAGTTGAGGAAAGCTATATTGAATTGCCGGTTGAATCGCCTAATAATTATACTTTTAGTGCCGTTACGGAAAAACCTAAAGCCAGGCCGCTGGAAGAGATGCTGGTGGATACATTTAAAGCTTCGGGTTTTGCAGAATTACACACCAGTAAGGCCATACCTGTTGAAAGCGGAGCCACACTTATACTACAGAAAAACAACAGTTACCAGCTAACTTATAAAACCCGTACAGAAAAAGGAACCTGGAAGTTTGTAAACCGCGGTTACCTCATACTTGTGCGAAACGGTATAGAAACCTATATTCCCTGCACCATCCAGAATGATTACAGCAATAACCAGCGCCTGAGATCTGTTACAGTAACGCTTACCTTACCCGGTGAAAAAGACCTGAAAACGATAACCATGGTTCCGCCCGAAGCTAAAAAATGATTTTGTTAGTTTTTATACATACATAACATGAACTCGGTTATGATCGATGTGTAAAACTTTTCGTTGCTTATAAGCCATATAGTAAAATTTCCAAAAATGCTTTATTGGAAATAGTTTATTAAGAAATGGCTGGCGTTGGGAAACGCTATACTCATCCGCACGCGTTTAAAATGCGCGCGGGCCGCTGCGATTGGAAATGTTAATTGGCAATGCTTTTATTGCCTTTATAACAAGCGATAAAAAACCATCAGGCTAGCTTAAACAATAAAAACAATCCCAAAGGCAGCTCGCGCGCGTTTCAAACGCGTGCGGATGAGTTTCGCGTCTCGGGCGCTTGTAATATTCATAAAATCACATTTAATTCCCGGGGTTCAAATTGATTAAATTGCAACTATAAAATATTTATAAAACGTAAGCTTGGGAATTAACTTGCTAAAAAAGGAATGTTCCTGCCGGTAGCTCGGCTCCAGCCGGGTGATTGATATGATAATGTCTCTGGCCTCTGTGAATATTTTTGTCCATAAGCCTGGTACTACTTTTCATTCGGATGGAGCCAAGCAACTGAAATTACAAAACCAAAGCATTTTTCTGTATAAGCAGATATGGAAACCTACAGAAATTAACTGTAAATAAACTAACTAATTCATGAGTTCGCGTTTTATAGAAACGCCGGAAAATGCTTTAGGCTTAATTTAAGCTCTCCAAATAGGAAATAAATTGATGATCTTTAGAATTGTTACGGTAGCTATTAACGCGCGGTTTAGTTTTTTGGGATAATGTGAGCCTGGGAATTATACCCGTATAGAATGAATGGTGCGCATTTGAAGTATCCTGCGAACTATTCCACGGATCTTCGATGCAACACTCCCAGTTTTGTGGCACACAAGCAAGCATTATTTACGTATAATTATCCGGACGAATTTAGATTAATACAAATTGCACTGCTGAAATTATTGCAAAAAGCTTATTTATACTGATTAATCAGTCGCGATTCACATTGCTTTTCTACCAATAATTATATCATTCTATATAGGTA
>DAIUCM010000019.1:0-38409 GCA_036846145.1 Bacteroidota bacterium | reverse complement strand
GTTTCGGTCGATCTCCGGCTTTGCGTAAGATACTCTGGATTCGCGCATACGTATATTGTATAAACGGCCCGGTGAATCCTTGGAAATCAATACTTTCTTCAGGATTGAACATCATTCCTTTTCGCGGATCAGCTTTAAGAATATAGAATTTCAAAGCAGCCATTCCAATCTTGCGGAACAGTTCTTTTTGCTCGTTTTCCGGTAATTCATTCGCTTTACCCAAAGCATTTGTTGTTTCCTCGGAAGTTCGCAGCATTTCCGCGATAAGGTCATCTGCATCTACAACTGTTCCTTCACGCGATTTCATTTTTCCTGTAGGCAATTCCACCATTCCGTAACTCAGGTGATGAATAGCATTGTACCAAGGCCGACCAAGCTTTTTAAATATCAATTGTAAAACTTTGAAATGATATTCCTGCTCGTTTCCAACAACATAAATCAATTTATCCAAATGTTCCGCATCGAAACGTTCCTGTGCCGTTCCCATATCCTGCGTAATGTAAACCGAAGTTCCATCGCCGCGCAAAACAAGCTTTTCATCCAAGCCTTCATCTGTAAGATCTACCCAAACAGAGCCGTCATCTTTACGATAAAAAACACCGCTTTCCAAGCCTTCAATCACTATTTCCTTGCCATGCAAGTACGTCTGGCTCTCGTAATAGAATTTATCAAAATCAACACCCAAAGATTTATACGTTACATCGAAACCTTCATAAACCCAGCCGTTCATCATTTTCCAGGTTTGGATGGTTTCTTCATCGCCTGCTTCCCAATTACGAAGCATTTCCTGCGCTTCCAAAATCATCGGCGCTTGTTTCTCTGCCTCTCCTTTCGTTTTGCCTTGTTCCGTTAATTGCGCTATTTCTTTTTTACATTCCTTATCGAAAATGACATAATATTTACCAACTAAATGATCTCCTTTCATTCCGGTAGATTGCGGTGTTTCACCATTACCAAAACGCTGCCAGGCGAGCATGCTTTTGCAGATGTGAATTCCACGATCGTTGATAAGATTTGCTTTTGTAACTTTATGTCCGCGCGCTTTC
Organism: Bacteroidota bacterium; assembly: GCA_036846145.1. GTDB lineage: Bacteria > Bacteroidota > Bacteroidia > CAILMK01 > CAILMK01 > DAIUCM01. The sequence goes on along the minus strand of DAIUCM010000019.1, from coordinate 37,363 downwards.
AGGATTTCTGCCATGGCGTAACCGAGAAGATTGTTGCGGATGTGACCCAAATGCAGCGGTTTGTTGGTATTTGGCGAAGAATATTCCACCATGATATGTTTTGGCTCAGCGGCTATTTCCCATTCCGGCAAGGATTTTTCGCCAAGGCTATATATGTAATCCGTCCAGAATTTATGTGTGAGCGATAAGTTCAGGAAGCCTTTCACCACCTCAAATTTCTCCACTTCGCCCATGTTTTGAACGAGATAATGGCCTAATTCATCGGCTGTATCTTGTGGAGAACGTTTGCTGCTGCGCGTTAATGGGAAAACCACAACGGTGAAATCGCCGGTAAATTCCTTGCGTGTTTCCTGTATCTGTATGTCTTTGGCTTCTACCGAGGCATCGAAAACGGCTTTCATGGCTTCGGCGGTAGCTTGCTGTATTTGAGATTGAATATTCATCTTTTAATTACTAATTAATAATTACGAATTACTAATGTTTTTCTTCGTTGTGGTTTGTATGCTGGTAAGTATTTTCAACACTTCTTCAATGTCTTTAATTAAAGAAGCTGCTTCTTTTTCATTTAAATAATCTGAATCTCTTAAAAGCCTGAGCCAATAATGTGTTTCTCGTGCTTCTTTGTAAGCTATGCTTAATTTAGCTATAAAATCCTTTTTGCTCTGCGCACCAATTGCTTCCTCCACATTCGCACCAACCGAAACGCCACTTCTCAACAGTTGCTTTGCAATGATAAATTCAATCTTATTCGTTACGAAATGCTTGTATAACCTCACAATTCGCAGTGCAAATGCATATGATTTATCACGAATTAAATTTTCCTCCTTCATTTTAATTAATAATTACTAATTATCAATTACTAATGATTTGTCGCTACATACGGTTTTGCCAAAATCTTCGCGATACGCTTTAAAAAAGTTTACAGGGCAAAATTAACAATCCGCTCCCCATTAGTAATTATTAATTGGTAATTAGTAATTATTTCAGCGGTGAATCTGGCTCCTTCGCCATTTCCTTATAAGCCATTTTATCTATAAAACGCGGGAAAAACTTATTTACCAGAACAGTTAATTTGCCTTGCGTAGTTAATATCAAAGTTGGTTTTCGTTTTTCTATGGCGTGAATTAAATGCTGCGCAACTTCTTCCGGCTGCATCATTTTGGCTTCGTCTCGCGGCGATTCGCTTTGTGAAGTTCCGTCTTTGGTAAGCGCTGTGTTCCTGATGTTGGAAGCTGTAAATCCAGGCGCGCAAATCAAAACATGCAAACCTTTTTTCATATTTTCTATACGAAGCGTTTCCAGAAATCCATTCATGGCGAATTTAGAAGCTGAATAACCTGTTCTTCCCGGCAAACCTTTAAATCCCGCAATAGAAGAAATTCCAACCACAGAACCTTTATTTTTCAGTAAATAAGGCAAAGCGAATTTTGTGCAATATACTGTTCCCCAGAAGTTTACATCCATTAACCGCTTCAGAACACTTATTTCTGTATCTTCAAAAAGCGCGCGCATGCTCATGCCGGCATTGTTGATCAAAATATCTATCCTGCCGAAGGTATTTACTGCTAAGTCGATCAAGGCTTTGCAATCCATTTCGCTGCTAACATCGGTTTTTACATATATAATATCGCTGCAAAATGCTTTACACAACTTTGTAACATCCTGCAATTTATCCAGACCGCGCGCGCCCAAAACCACTTTACAGCCCTGTTTAGCGAAAGCTATGGCGCAGGCTTTGCCGATTCCGCTGCTGGCGCCGGTAATAATTACAACTTTATCTTTCAGCATTGTTTTGCAAGCCTTAATTTCGTACTGCAAAGGTCTTGCTTATCGTGAATTAAAAATTAAAAATTAAAAATTAAAAATGCTTCGGCACAGATTATTCTTTCATTCTTACAATCCATTCATTAATGTTGAAAGCATTTTTTGGCAATAGAAGATATGGAAAAAGAATGCGAAGATGTGGAAATATGAAAATGTGGAAATTGGCTTCGCATCACGTCATTCGTAATTCGTAATTGTTAATTCGTAATTGATTCTAAGGCATTTTTTGGAAATTTGATATATGGGATTCGCGATTCTGAATGATTCAAACGCATAACGATTATCGCAAAACGCATAACGCAAGCCGCAAACCGCTCAACGCAACCAAATGCAAATAAAAAAAGTAGAAAACAATAAAGATATAAAGCAATTCCACGAGGTAGCGCATAAGCTTTATAAGGACGATAAAAACTGGATCCCGCATCTGCATAAAGATATTGAATCTGTTTTCGATCCTGCTAAAAATCCTGTTTTTGCACATGGTGAAGCAGAGCGGTGGATATTACTGAGCACTGATAATAAAGCAGTTGGCCGCGTGGCAGCTTTCATTAACCGCAAAGCATTGGAAACGATGGAATTCCCGGTTGGCGGCATGGGTTATTTCGAATGTATTGATGATGAGAAAGCTGCATTTTTACTTTTCGATACTTGCCGGCACTGGCTGGAAGAACGCGGTATGAAGGGAATGGACGGCCCGATTAATTTCGGTGAACGCGACCGCTTTTGGGGTTTATTGGTGGAAGGATTTTCGCCGCCAAGTTACATGGAGAATTACAATCCGCCATATTACAGGAAGTTTTTCGAGAATTATGGTTTCCAGCTGTATTTCGAGCAGTTTACGTACAGTATTAAGAAAGAAAAGTTTGAGCTGGGCAGATTGGAGAAAATTGCCGGTTGGGTAATGCGTAAGCCAGATTATACTTTCGCGCACCTCAAACTCGATGAAATGGATAAGTTTGCCGGAGATTTCGTACAAATATATAACGCCGCCTGGCAGAAATTCGAAAACTTTAAACCGGTTACAGAAACCGAGATTTTAGCCGTTTTTAAGGAATTGAAACCTATTACTGTGCCGGAATATATTTGGTTCGCCTATGTAGATGGCAAACCTGCCGCTTTTATTGTGATGGTTCCGGATGTTAACCAGCTTTTTAAATATGTTAATGGAAAACTTAACTTAATTGGTAAGCTGAAATTCCTGTACCATAAGCTCACCAAACCTATGCATAAACTCAAAGGCCTGGTTTTCGGCATTCACCCCGATTATCATAATCTTGGGCTGGATGCGGCGCTGGTTTATCATTTTTACCAGGAAGTTTCCAAAACCTGGCAATATACAGAAGCCGGAATTTCCTGGATCGGCGGTTTCAACCCGAAAATGCACTCGCTTATACAGGCCTTGCATGGAGAAGTGGCTAAGATTCACTACACATACAGGAAATTATTTGATGAAAACCTGGTATTTAAACCTTTCCAGCTAAACGAATACGAGAAAGAAAGTTGAGCATTTTGTACATATATACGATTAGCGAAAAATGCTTTGCTATTGACAAACAAGCGCTTGCATAATTTTTTCAAAAAACATTAAAAAGGTTTTGGATGTTATGGGAAAAACCTGTAATTTTGCAGTCTCAATTCGAGAAAACGATTCCGTAGCTCAGCCGGTAGAGCAATACACTTTTAATGTATGGGTCCTGAGTTCGAATCTCAGCGGGATCACTTTTTTTAAAAAGCCTTTGAAATTTTCAAAGGCTTTTTTCATTTATAATCGCTTGTATGTTTAATTATTCTCATACAATTATCCTCGTCTTATTATTCATAATTACCAACTCTGGAAAAGCTATAAAAAATTACAGTTTTTTTTGGTCATAAATGTGTGTGTGTGTGTGTGTGTGGCAGCCAATAAATAGAATAGAAAAAGGCTGATAACTATTTAGAGTTATCAGCCTTTCCCATATATACACTTGTTAAAAAATGCTTTAGTGGCTATTTTTCATTAGTTTAATTACCGATGTTTTCTTAGTTCCTTCCAGTTTCAGTAAGTAAAAACCATCCTGCAGACTCATGTTATCCATGTCCAGGTTCAGCTTGTTTTCGCCGCTTGTGCTGGTGTAATTTTCGCGGTAAACTTCGCGGCCTAAAGCGTCAATTAACACAACGCGGTAACGGTTGCTCTTATCGTCTTCAAAAGCTATATTGATATGGTTCGAGAACGGATTCGGGAACACCTGCAACCTTAGGTCTGCAATGCTGGTGATTTTTGTTCCAACGCCCCACATGTTGCTGAATACGAATGGCGAAACCAGGTTTCCTACTACAGAATCCGGTACAAAGCTAATTTCATGCACAGCATCGTAAACCGTTTCTGCTTCGCTATCCAGTATTTTGAACCTGATCTTTTCGCCCGGCGTGTTGGAATAAACAAACATGGTTAAGCGATACGTACCAAGTTCCGGCACAAACTGCAGCTTACCCGTTCCGCGGCATTCATCACCCGCAAAAGCAGCCACACGATCTGCCAGGCCGTTTAAGCGCGCACCGTTTATTTCTATACGGCCGGTAAATGTCATGTTGTGTTCGTAGCCGTTTCTGCGCAGGTTCCAGCCGCTGGTATCGTTGCTGCCTTTCTTCAGCAGCTCAACCGTAGAAGCTTTTCCTAATTTCAGCAAATACGCTTGGTTCGGCTGCATCTGCGTTAAGGAACCAACCCAGCCGCCATTGTTTTTATCGTAAGTTGCCGTCTGTACATCGGTTTTCAGAATATCGCCAGCGCTGGTTGCCGGGTTTGTAGAAAGCACACTGTTAACGGCTTTGGAAACCTGCTGCGGATAACCAATTAAACTCCAGCCACTAGGTAAAAATAACGGATTAATGGTTGCATTTTTACCGGATAAGCGTAACGTATCTGCCTTGGCAAGTTTTACAAGATAACCACTGTCCGAGCTCATATTTTTCAATCCGTTGAGTGTTATCCAGCCTTTACCGCTTACGAATTCGCTGGTTGTGCTGAGTGTTTTAACAAGGTCGCCGCTGCTCGGGCTGATGCTCTTCATCAAACTGTTCACATCCATTCGCGCAAGTTCCGTATTTAAAGAAATCCAGGTCCAGCCTTTGTTTAAAGGAATATAACGTACAGAATCTCTCGCAGTATTTACATTGAGTGTGCGCGGATTAAGAATGCTGCCATAGATATTATTGCCTGTAGCAAACTTAATGGTATCGTTATTAGCAAGATATGCATCATACTCTATGCCGGAAGAAGCATCCCAAACGCGGAAATCAAGCGGCTTACTGGCATCTGAAGCATTTCCGTACACAGTGATATATGCAAGGTAATTGTTGTTCTTGCCATATTTACGGATGTTCGCAACGCCGCGCACTTGGTTGCCAATACTTACAGCAACTTTATCTAAACTATCGGTAGAAATGTTTCCGCCATTAATAGAGAAGTTGGCGAGTACATTTACGCTGTTAGTGTAATCTGCCGGGTTCACGGTCCATTTTGGCGCAACAGGATAAACATTTACCACAACCGGCAACAACAGATCTGTAAAGCCGGTAACGGAAGCCACAACCGTATCTCTGTAAGTACCGAGATTCATGGTACTCGCATCAATATAGAAGCTTACTGTTGTACCGTTTGGCAATACGGTACCGGTTGGATTTGCAACTTTCAACCATGCATCGTTACCGCTTATTGCGTAGGTCTGGTTGCCAATGCCCGTATTGAGCAATTGCGCAGTTACTGTATCTTTCTGGCCTTTGTAAAGGTTTAAAGTTATACTACGCGGGTTCCAGTAAACGGGGTTATTGCTGATCTCAAACTCCCAACGTATCGGCTGGCGAAGCTTGTTGCTGCTCAAATCTTTAACACCATCTACATACGCAAGAATTGTTTCACCTTCCAGCTGTGCAAGCAGCGCCGCATCTTTATCCCATATTATAGTATTGCCGAAGCAGCTGTAATTAAGATTGATGATAGAGCTGTCTGATTTTTTCCGAAGTATAATTACGGCATCTTTCAGGTTCGCGCAATCTATCTGCTTGTTGAAAGTAACCGAAATATCTTCACCCAGTGATAATAGACCATCCGATGGCTGCGGCTGGCCGAACAACCTTATCTGCGAACGATCTACCAGACCTAAAATACTATTGCTGTAAATATCGCCATAAATTCCGCAAACAGCAACCGCACGTACATCGTATTCGCCATCAATAATCTCCGGCCTGTCGGTAATATCCCAAACATAAAAATACGTTGGCAGCTGGTTAGGGCTGGTCTGGAATGCTTTATAATAGTTTATGAGGCTATCGCGGCTCAATACTACGGCATTAGCCCATTTGTTGCTTCCGCGCCTTCTGTACTGTACTTTAATTTCCTGCAGCTTTTCGTTCTTCAGGTTATAATCTGCCAATTCCACAATCAGCGCTTCCTGCTTACCGCTATCTGCTTTGTTAATAATCCAGTTATTATCTGTAAGAATGCTAACGTTGCTGCAAGGGCTGCGGTATTCAATGCTAAAATCTACCTGGCTAAGGTTGTAGAACTGATCGCAAGGCGGCCTTAAAGCAATTGCAAGATCTTTGTGCTGGAAGTATAAAGCATTTCTTTTAACAGTGAGATATGCATAGATGGAACCACCGGCCGGCACAAAGTAATCTATAGTACCCAAACGCGATCCGCCCAGGCTCATTTCAGCGTTGTTCTGGTTAGTATTTTCTACAACATACACCTGCACCCAACGACTTTCATTGAACGGATTTGCATTGCTCATTTTTATCGGTATCTGTACCGGCTGGTCAGGATCCTGGTCGTATAAATTAGGGTTGAAACCTGTACCATCAGGATATTCAAAAGTCAGTACAGGAACATCACGCTGAATAGCACCCGGCTCGCTCGGGCAGGAGCTTCTTCCACCTAAAAGAGCGAAGTATGGTGTGTGTGTTGGATCTATACCGCGAATGGCTGTAACGCTGAACTGGTCGCCCGGATCATCATCGCTCAATATATAACCAACAGTTGCAGAAACATCCGACTTGTTAGTTGCTTCGCGCTCAAACTCGTGCGTATAACCAAATGTTACGCCGTATTTATCTTCGAATTTAAATGCAGGTATGGTAATAGAGAAGAAAGAACCAAGCGCAAAACCGGTTGATGTTTTCACCTCACCATCAGCTGCCAGGCCAATAAAGTTTTCGCTTTCGAAGAACCAGCTTTGTTTATAGCTGCGCGCGGATGATTTGGAAACAGCAACCTGCTTGCTTATGGAGCTTCCGCCTGAGAAAGTAATATTCTCAGCATCAGCGCCAAATTGCGAACGGTATTCCTTATCCACCTGTATGTCGTTCAACGTGCTTCCGCTGAAAGTTAATCCGCCAGGGAATTTAAGCTGGTAATCGGTACTTGTAAGATCTCGTACAACCTTATTTATTTTGTTGTACTTATCCAGCATTTCGGTATTCCATACTATTTTATCTTTCATGGTAAATACCTGCTGGCCTTTTACCGTTGTGTATGACCCTATAAGGTTACAGAAACCATTTTTTACCCATTCATTTATCTGTGATTTAAATGGCTCGGGAAGTTTTGCGTAATTGGCTACATCGCAAAGGTTGTAAAAAGGTACTGTTTGCTTTTCGTGGTATTCTATAATCTGTTCCCAGTTATTTTGCAGCGCCTTGAAATAAGCCACTGCTTCTTCCGGCGTTTTGCCTTCGATGCGCAAGGTGCCTGCATTTACCTGCTCAATCCGCTGCTTGTATTCATCGCGCAGGCCGGTAACCTGGTCCAGCGTATAAACCCAGGTTGTTTTAATTTTACTTGGGCTTGTAGTGATGATAAATTCGTTTACCACGTTACATCCGGAAACTTTGATCTCCTGCGCGATACCGTACTGCATGGCCAAACCTGCGCCAACAATTACATCGGCAGAAGTACCGGTTAACCAGTTTGTACTGTTTTTATTGTGCAGGTCGGAGCTTGCGCTGGTTTCTATACGCTGGGTAGTTTCGCCGCTTACTTCGTACGTAACGCCGTTACCACTGCCTCCACCTGCCTTGTTAGAGAAATCTATAGCAAAACCTACACCGCCAAACAGGGTTTTAGATTCTATTTTTATACCTGCAAAACCCTTATTGTTATCGCTTACGGTTAAAGTACGGCTAAATTTCGTGCCTTTCTCAATAAAGCTCTGGCTGGCATCGCCGGGCGGATCGCGTAAAACGAACAATGGCATTTGTACCTGTGCGTCGTTCTTCTCGTTCTCAACAATAATATCGTTGCCTGGCGCGGCTTTTACACCTTCTACCAAAATGGCCTTTATAATATCGCCCTGGTAGCCGCCGCTCAATGTGTGATATTCGAAAATCACATAATGTACGTGCGGGCTGATGATATTCGGTTCGCCGGCAATAAACTCATAAACAGGGAATTTCTTATCCTTCGCATCGTAAAAAATTGTATCGAGCTTGTTTACAGCAGCATTGTTGTTCACTAAAATAAAACCTTCATTTACGTGGCATGCTTTGCTGTTATGCGTTTCCTCAACATTAAGGCTAATGCTAACTTTACTGTTCTGCTGCACAATTGCCGGCTTATCCGGATCGTTACAAAGAAAGTTATTAAGCCCGCCAACAATACTTATTACAGGTGTTTTGTGATAAATAAAGTCTACGTTTACATCTGCTTTTTTCTTTAGCGCATCGCTTCCTAATTGTTGTTCCAATGCCAGCAGATCCAGCATTTGCGGCCTTGGGCCCAAATAGCGCAATATTGGCAGGTTACTGGCCGTTACAGGCTCTACGTCCATAATGCGCATTACATAAGAATATGGCGGAAGCTTCACTGTTTTCTTGCCTTGGTCATCAGTTAAAATGGTTTGGTTGTAGCAGCCATCTACCGAAGCAATGTTTATATAAAATTTGTTGATTCCCGGTAAAATGCCGCAAGTATTACCAACAGCAATATTTACGCTGTATTGGGTAGTTTCATCAAAATGCTGCGTTTCTACTCTTTGCGGGTTGGCGAAATCTGTATATTCTTTAAATGCCGGGCTGAAAGTGTACAGAACAGTATCTGATTGCGGGCCGCTGCCAACTATTTTTTGCGTAGCAGGTGTAAGGCGTAACGATGTTAAACCTTCGAACGGATCATAAACGAATGAGTAATTTCCTGCCTTATCCGTATATATTTCTTTAGCGGTTTCTGCAGCGCCGGTTTTCTTGATTTTTACACTGATTTTTATGCTATCCAAACCACAATCAACATCTTTACGGCGCACATTTCCTGTAAGTACATATGCGGTTTTATCGTAAAATGGTTGCAGGTTTACAGTATTGGTATTTGTTTTAAGGTCAGCCGTTTGCACATCTTTTACAAACTCGTGCCCTGCCATGCTTACTGTAACAGTGTATTTCGCCTTCTCGCCATAATAAACCTGCGGCAGTTCGTAATCGCCGCTTGCGTTGGTATAGGCCTGGTACCTGTAATTTTCACCATCTATACGGGCAGTGGCTACAACTTTTACGTTACGTACACCGGCATTGCCAACCTGTGTAAGCACGCTTCCTTTAATTGTGCCATCTGCTTTTTTATGCCCGAAATCTGTTTCCGGCCAGGATTCATTGCTGCTGTTATCAACCGCCGTAACATGATAATAATATTTTCTTCCCGGTACGGCATCATTATCGTTCACAAAATTCTGGTTGCTGTTAGGGCTCGCAATTAAAGTATCGTTACGGTAAACATTAAATTTAGATATGCCCGAAGTGCTGCCATAATTCCAGCTTACAACAACCTTGTTTCCATAAAGCCCATCTGTAGCGGCAACATTTGTTGGTGTCGCAACTGAATTCGTGCTTTTGCCGCAGCCGGCAGATAATGAAGAAACATCTGCATAATATTTTACCCCGTTAATTTCCTTGTAGGGATAAATGTCGTACCTGTAATTAGCAGTGAAAGAAGAGCTTAAGGACACATATGAGAATAAAATATATGTTTGATCAGAATACGCGTATAAAGGCAGCGCTTTCAGGTTAAATCGAGCCTGGCCGGTAAATTTAACAGTATCTGCTGCAACCAACTGGTAATCAAATTGCCCGTTTCTGGAACCACCATAATACGCTGCAGTTGTTCTGAATACCCTTATGATAAACCCGCTATAGGAATTGCTGCTGTAATTCAGATTAAACTGTAGAAGATTTTTAGCGTTACAGTTTGTATTTACACTGGATAATGGTGATACTTTTGGGAAAACAGCATTTGCGAGCTGTGTAACTCCGGAAGTATTTGTAACATGTGCAGAGTAATAATAAACGCCGTTTCTTATTGCGTAGGAACGTACTGAATATGTGTATGTGGTTTGCGGTATGCCTTTATAATCTGTATAACTGAAATTATTGGCACTAACAGGCGCTAAATCCTGCAAAGTATCTATAACTATATTATTCCTTATGATTATAAAGCCATTTATGCCGCTGTTTGCGTTATGGCTCCAGCCAAGGCCCACAACATCGGGAGCAACAGATGCATAAAGACTGTGTGGCGGTGTTAAGGCAGGTGTAAGTTGTTGGACTGCAACACTTTTGCTTTGGTAGTTAATGCCGTTTATTTTCCTGTAAGGCGCAAGTTCGTACGTATAGGTTTTGCCAGGCTCACCGGTCAGGTCGGTATAGCTTTTTGAAGCTGCATCTAAAGTGGCGAGCTGCACTTTATTACGGTAAAGTATATAACCGCTGAAATTTTGTGAAGCGTGCTGCCAGTTTAGTATTATACCGTTTGGCGCATTGCCGGCTGATAAGTTCGTTACCTGGCTTACGATTGGGAAAGCGCCATTTACTGTAACAGGCTCTGATGAAAATATACGCTTGCCAACAACCTGCACGGCCGTAACCGCATAAGTGTAGGTATGATCCGGCAAGGCCGAAGTATCGGTAAACCTCATGTTGCTGCCTGTATTTAGCGTGCCTATAACTTTTCCGCTGCGGCTTATCTCGTAATATGAATGATTATCTGCCGCATGGCTCCAGTAAATGTTTATCACATCTCTCGCTACATCTGCGGCAGCCTGTAATTCCTGCACTGGCAAAACAACAGGGTAAACCGCTGATGTACCAATAGGGTCAGATTCCTGCCTGCCTTCGGGTAAATCCCAGTACGCCTGTACGCGGTAATTATATGTATAGCCAGGGTAGCCGCTGGTATCGGTAAACAATTTGGTTGCGCTTGCAGGCACATCGGCTATTTCAGCAAAACCACGGAAAATCTTGAAACCGGTATAGTTGGCGGAGTTCACATTCCAGCGAATTTCTACCGTTTTATCGAGGCTGTTTGGCGTGGCAACTATTTTTTGCGGTTGCGCTATATGGGAATCGTCAATAATATAATTCTGGAATGTATCTGTAAAGTTGGCGGTGAAGTTTTTGGTTTCTCTTCCTCTCCAGAAATAAAAAGTATCTTCTATAAAACCATGATTCTGCTTCTGCGCCCACACATACATTTCGCCTTCATCTGTTTCCGGCAGGTTCTCGAACTTGTAAAAACCGGTTGCATCTGTTTGTGTAGTGAGTGTATAACTGGTGTGGAAATGCTCCAGGTAAGCAGTAACCGTTGCGTTGCCAATACCCACGCCGCCTTGTGCCGAAACAACGTTTCCGCTTAGCATGCTGGTAGATTTTACCGCACCATGCGCACTTACTTTCTGCGAGGAATTTCCACCATAAACTGCCTGTATCTGGTAAGTGTATGTCTGGCCTTCGCGGGCACTGTAATCATAATAAATACGCTGATCTGCATCCAGCACCGCCAGCTCGAAACCATTTCTCAATATCCTGAATGTAGCCAGTATATAATCAGGGTACTGCCATTTTAGCTGTACATGCTTGCTGTAATTTTTAGATGCGGTGAAATTACCGGGCGCACGCTGCGTGCCGCTGTTTTTTGCAGATGAGCCATCATCCATAACAAAGGCAGAAAGGTAAAGCTGGTTGTTGCGTTTAATATAACTTGCTATACGGAAAGTATGCTTACCATCCATATATGGTGTAGCCAATAAATAGGTCAGCTCCTTTTTGCCATAAGCCAGGAAGGTTGTGTCTTTATCGCGTATCACCACAAAGCCATCATGGTTCTTAGTTGTATCTTCCCACGTTAGCCATATAAAGCCATCATAAGAGCCATCGCTTGCTGCAAAGTTGGCTGGCGGTGTTAAACCTGGGGAAGTAACATTGCGTGTTACGTTTGCCGAAATGCTGTTCTTATTCTTTTTATACGCGCTTACAACATAAGTATATTGCACGCCGGGCAAAGCATTTTTATCGGTAAACATATATGGGAAATGCTTATCTACAAACGCAAGCGTATCTGTAACTGAGCCTCTTCTGCGTGTAACTAAAAATCCATCGTAATTATATGTTTTGGCTCGGCTGAAAGTCCAGGTACCGGTTATTTCGCGGGCTTTGGCATTGGCAGTAACCACAAAATTCGCCGGTGCGGTAAGTGCCGGATAGTTGATAGATTTTAGCTGCGAAACTGCCGACTCGTACTGGTTGCCATTGCGGTTTACAAAGGCTTTAAATTCGTAAATTGCAGCTTTGTTGTTTTCGCCGGTAAGGTCTAAATATGTACGGGCGTTTGTATCTAAAGTAGCAATTAATTCGCTGTTGCGGTAAATTTTTACACCGCTGAAGTTGCGGGAAGTATGCGCCCAGTTAAGCCTTAAAGTGCCTGCGCTTGCGCTGCTGTTTATAGTTGCCGTTGCGGTATCTAGAGGTAAAACTACCGGGTAAGTGGCCGAGCGGGTAAGTGTTTTTTCGGAGATGGCTTTGTTGCGGATGATGTAGGCCATTACCTTATACTGGTGCAATTTGCCCGGTGTTCCGCTTTTATCTACATACGTTTTTATTGGTTGAGATGGCGCTGCGGAAAGCAGGTCTATCAGTTTCTCATCCCTGTAAATCCTGAACCACATGCTATCTGTACCCGAGTAATTCCATCCTAAAGTAAGATAATCGTACGTTGGATTTGGCGTAGCGGTTAAAGAGCTGAAACTGATGTTAACCGAGCCTTTTGTTCTTGTGGCCAGGTCTTTGAAATCTACATTCTGCCGGGTGGTGGTATCATTGTCAAGCCTTATAACAATAGGGTTCTGCTCGAAAGTGTTTTTGCCGATCTGCGTAGTTAAAGTATAATCTCCGCCGGCATGGTAAAACAACTCGCTGAAGCTGTATTTACCGGCAGCATCTGTAGTTGTTGTCCTGGTGAAAGTATCTTTTTCGTGGATAAACCTTGCAGTAACCGTCGCGCCTTTTACAGCATAATCGCCCGTTGCGGTAACCACTCGTCCGCTAATGTTTCCGTTCGCCTTCACGCTGCCGAAATCTTTTACGGCAACTGTGTTCTGGTTTTCGTTCATCAGCACAAGCTCATACAAATGCGTTTTGCCGTAAATTGGCTTTTTATCGGTATAGCCGGTTGCGGTAGCTGGTAGCTGCGCGTAGAAATTCCCGTCGCGGAGAATTTTCACCATCTGCCCGAAATCCGATAATTTGTTCCAGCTCAGCTCAACTTTATCGGCGAAAGTATTATCGCTGGCTTTAAAGTTTATGGCGAACATTTTGCGCTGCGCACAAACTTTCGGGTAAGATTTTTTGAGCCTGTTGTTGTAAACTTCTATACAATAATTATATGTTGTGCCGTTTTTAGGGCCAATGGAATCGTTAAAAATAAACTTATCGGTAAACGAAGTCTGCGTACTGTCCAAAACAGCAATTACTGTATTATTCCTGTAAATTCTGTAAGCGGAAACCAGCTCGGAAGTATTTTCCCATTTCAGCTCAATTTTAGAAGGATCGTCGCTGACAGTGGCCAAAACTGGCTTCTGGAAGATTTTTGTGCTGCCGCCATCCAAAAAGAATGAATCGCAAAGCACAGTTCCCGGGCCAATTCTATAAAGGTTAAGCTGGTAATCGCGTGCTGTATTAGAATCTAACTGGTGTGTGAAAGAACCGCTTAAATAAGGCTTATCAAATGGAAAGCTGTCTATTTTTTGTTTATAGATTTCCTTTTTTGTTTTCAGGTCCATCAATTCCAGGTAAACTGCATCGCCACCGGCAGCATTGTAGCAGCTCATTGGCAAATACCAGTTGAGTGTAATGTTTGCATCGCTGGTTTTATCCCCGGCAGAGAAAAGCTCCTGGGTAAAATTCTGCAGCACATCTATATTTGCTTTCATAAAAGCTGCCGCCGCAACATCCGGTTTCCCGTCGGCATTAAAATCGGCCAGGGCAATGGTTTGCACGTTTCCGCTCGTAGTATGTGATATTGCTTCGGAGAAAGATGCAGATGTGAAACTGCCGCTGGTATGGTTATTTATTAAGGTAAAAATATTTCCCTGGTTGGCTGAAAGTATAATGTCGCTTTTGCCATCGCCGTTAATATCGCCGGTAACAATGTGATTCAAATATGCGCCGGTCGGGTATTTTACCGCTGCTTCAAAAGCGCTTGCGTTTAAAGTTCCGCTGCTGTATATGTTTCTGAAAACTGCTACTTCAAGTGTTTCGCTTGTGATTGATTTCGCCTGGAAAGTTGCAATATCCATTTTTCCGTCGCTGTCAAAATCTGCAAGCGCAACCGAGTTCGATAAAAGAGAAGAAATTTCTATCCGCGTTTCGAAGCTGTTGTTATCAATATCGCCATTTGTAATTTTATTTCTGAAAATATTAAAACGGTTGCCACTGGTTGCAAGCACAACATCCTGTTTGCCATCGCCATCCAGGTCGCCCACGGCAATATCCATGCATGTACCGCTTGTTGTAAAGGTTTTATATGCCGCGAAGGAACCTGCATCTATTTTACCGTTGGAAATGGTGTTTTTCAGTATGTTCATGTCATTACCATAGCGGGCAACGAGTATTTCCGGTTTGCCATCGCCGGTTAGGTCGGCAACTGCTATTTTAAACGGGCTCGCATTTACTTTATAATAGTTAGCCGCTGCAAAGCTTATTGTACCGCCGCTGCTTGTATTCAGAAAAATGCCTATTGTACCGCTGCCGTAATTACCCACAATAAGTTCGGGTTTGCCATCGCCGGTAAGATCCTGTACTACAATATCGAAAGGCTCCTGCTGGGTTTTAATACTGCCTGACAGTGTAAATGTGGAATCTGAAATATCGCCTCTTTTTCCTTTATTCAGGTAAATATAAATTTTCCCCTCGCTAAAAACGGAAGTAATGATTTCCGGGAAACCATCATTATTCAGGTCGCCGGCAGCAACGCCGTAGGCTGTGGAAGATTGCGCCAGGCTTTTCTTTAAAAACAACAAACCAGACCCCTGGTATTTTGCGTGATGCGGAAAAGTAATGTTAAAAATTTGGTTAGAAAGCGCTGTTGCGCCATTTACAATAACATTAAACCTGCCCGAAACTGCTCCCAGCGGAATTTTTACTTTTAAGCTTGATGAACTTGCAGAAGTAACTTCAGCCCTTACGCCGCCAATAAAAACAATGTTATCGGCAGCAATGGTACTGAAACCGGTGCCGGTAAGTGTTACTTCGGTACCAATATTACCTTTTTGCGGAGAAATGGAAGAAATGGTTTGCGCAAAAGCATGTGAAGTACCAATCAGCAGCAGAATAAACTGCAGGAAGTACTTAATGCCGGGAAATGTTTTTTGCGTTTTTTTTGGTGTAGGTAGAGGAAATATCATAAACAGTTATTTATTTACAATCATTTGCTGAAGCTGCGGGCATAAATGCTGCGCGGCCACATTTTTTTAATTTTCCATATATACTAATCCTGGAAAATACTTACGCTTGTAATGATAATTTATATACAAGCGTTTTTTGAATTTATAAATTGAATTTAGATTTTGGGGAAAGCGAATAAGAGGATTAAAATGAAAAAAATTACATCAAAGATAAAGGCATTTAGGCGTTTATACAAAATGTTTCAAAAAACTTAATATAAAAAAAATTGCGTTTAAACATGAATAAAGCCATTTTACCAGTAAAAATTTACTTTTGCAGTTGCGGCTTGCCTGGCGTATTTTTGCTGTAATCAGAAATCATTCAAAAAGAAATAAATAAAAACAATATGGAATTAACAGCAAAACTGGTACAGGTGCTGCCGATGCAAACCGGCCAGGGCAAAAACGGCGAGTGGAGAAAGCAGGATATTATTGTAGAAACGGATGGGCAATACCCTAAAAAAGTGTGTATAAGCGTATGGGGCGATAAAATTGATGCGAACCAGCTGCGTGAAGGCAATACGCTGAATATTTCATTCGACGTGGAAAGCCGCGAGTATAATGGCCGCTGGTACACCGATTGCAAAGCATGGAAAATATCATCAGCGGGAGGTGGCAACTCCGGTAATTCCTCCTCGAATGCCGGCAACCAGCCATTTGATGACCGTGAGCCATACCAAAGCTATACGCAAACTTCTACGCCGGAAGATAACGACGACCTGCCGTTTTAATTCTGCTAAAATTTACCTGCCTTAGCTTCTTAAAGTTGCTTAGAAAATAATTCCGGAACTGCTGCTGCAATTAACTTAGGAGCAGCTGTTCCGGTTTTTATTGTGCATTTTATCAATAGAATTAATAGTTAGCCTAAACAATAAGTAGCTAATTAGTCCAGGTATCAATTACATTTCCTTCCTTATCTTTAAGGTAAATTTGTTCGCCGCTATCATCAATTGAAATACCCAGCAGTGAGGCGGGGAAAATTTGATTTTCCTCAAAATTTATTGTCCAGTCATCTCCTATTTTAAAGGCATTCGGGTTGTTTTTATCGCCGATCATCCAGCCGCTTAAATCAAATTTGGTTTTCGATGTATTTGTAATTTCAACCATTTCGCTGCCGGTTGGCGATGCAGTTACTTCTTTAATTCTAACGCCGCCTTTTTCTTCTTTCTTGCATGAAATTACCAGAGCGCAGAGCAATACAAACAATAGTTTTTTCATGGTTTAACCAGGTGTATGAATTCGGAAAATTACAGAATATCCTGCTATCATTGAGCTGTTTCCATATAACATTCTATGAAAAAATGCCTGGCCATGCTCGAAATCATCTTTGCAATAAATAAAACTGCCGGTTCGCAACCAACCCTGCACTTCGTACAATTTATTTATTTTCAGTGCATTACATCAAAACACCCATTTTAGAACATTAAGTTTTTTCCTGCCCTTGCTGTAATTATGTATATTTGCTGTTGAAACATCAATTAATTTATTATATGAAAAATATCAATTTACTACACAAAACAGTGTTTATGGCTGTTTTTATGCTTTTTTCCGCGAGCAGCCGGGCGCAGATAAAAATGCCTGCACCAAGCCCGCTATCTAAAGTTACACAGGCAGTTGGCCTTAACGATATTACTGTTACTTACAGCCGCCCTTCAGCAAAAGGCCGTAAAGTTTTTGGCGATATCGTTCCTTTCGACCAGAAATGGAGAACCGGTGCAAACCAGAGCACAAAGATCACTTTCGCTGAAGATGTAAAAGTAGAAGGCAAAGATGTTAAAGCCGGCGATTACGCACTGGTAACTATCCCTGGCAAAACCGAGTGGACCATCATCCTGCACAAAAACGTAAACATGGGTGGTAATTTGGGTAAAGATTACAAAGCAGATGAAGAAGTTGCAAACTTTAAGGTAAAACCAACAACATTGGCTAATAAAGTGGAAACATTCACCATCAACTTTACAGATCTTACCATGAACGCTGCCAATATTGAGCTTAGCTGGGAAAATACAGCTGTGAAATTTAATGTTTCTACCGATGTTGACACGCGTGTTATGAAAGATATTAACGAGAAAATGGCCGGCGTAAACGCAGCTACATATTACCAGAGCGCACGTTACTTCTACGATACCAATAAAGATATTAACAAGGCGGTGGAGTACATTAACAAAGCGGCGGAAATGGACCCTAAATTCTGGATCGTTCACCTGCAGGCGCAAATTTTAGCGAAAGCAGGCCAGAAAGATAAAGCTATTGAAGCAGCAAAACGCAGCAGCCAGCTTGCGAAAGAGGCAGATAACAGCGATTACGTTACAATGAACGAGAAACTTATTGCAGAGCTGAATAAGAAGAAATAAGCTGAAGCATTTTTGAGGCTTACTATATATGTAAAAGCCGGTTAGCTTAAAAGTTAGCCGACTTTTGTATTTAAAGCTTTACTAATACCAATATAGTATAAAAAGGCGTAAATAAAGCTGGTTTGTGTGCCACGAAACCAGGGAGTAATGCTTCGAAGCTCCGTGGCCTTTGGCTCACAGGACACTTTTTAAATGCGCATTTTTTCATTCTATATTAATATTAAATTGTGATTGGAATCAATGTTGTATAGTAAGGGAACTAATGTCCCGGCAGAGTCTCCTGAAAGCGACTCTGCCGGGACAGAGCTTAACTTAAATGAATTACGTGAGATTGGGAATTCCACCGGAAGATTTTGTGCATCCCTGAGTTAGCAGGATATTAATTTCAGCGCGCAGATGTGCCAATTTTTCAAAATATGGCACATCTAACTTTATTTTGAGAAATAAACCTTAATCTCACTAATTTGCATAAAGCATTTTTTGGCTTAACGCTATATGGGTATTCGCTTATAATTAAATGATAATCAATTCAATAATTCCCGAGCTCACGTTAATGAATTGTAAAATGTGAATGGTGAATTCTTTAACTTTCACTTTAGCTTTTAGCAGTTAACCAAAGCATTTTTCAGCACTGCCTTATATGAAAAGCCAGTTATTTGATAATCAATAGCCAATGTAGATAAGTTAAGGATTATTCATATGTATCGGTAATTTCAATATATTTGTTTCAATCCTCGTTTTTGCCATCTGAAGCCGGGCGGGCTATCCCGATGCATAGGGACAAGAGTTCAAGACTGTAAATTATAAAGCTAAAAACAGCTTTAAAGCATGTTTCACCCGCAACCCAAACCAAATTTAATTTGAAGATTTAGTAATTGCGAAGCAACTTTTTCTAAAAACTGGTTACTGATCACTGAATATCTATTTTCTTAACGCTAATAGTTTAAGGCCGTCACAACGCTTTGCATTTCTTTTTACTTTTATTGAAACATTAATACTTTAATTCTATTATTTGCGCTGCACTAAGCCCCAAAGGGGCGAACTGTATCAGCATGGGCAAAGC
This sequence comes from Bacteroidota bacterium, assembly GCA_036846145.1. Lineage (GTDB taxonomy): Bacteria > Bacteroidota > Bacteroidia > CAILMK01 > CAILMK01 > DAIUCM01. Next base: position 18,380 of record DAIUCM010000019.1, on the reverse strand, counting down.
CCTATGTATAAAAAAACCTTAACTCAACCACATTGAATCAATAGCTGGTTTTTTGTTTATTATGAATGCACTTTAGCTTATATTTGAGCTTTTATACATCAATTATGTTTAATTATCTTCTTGCTTTTATACTTGTTTGCGTAACAGTACAATTATCAGCGCAATCAAAATCTCCAAAAGATTCAACTGCAAAATCTGCTGCAAATGATGATGTAATTTATGAATTTGCAGACGAAATGCCTGCGTTTCCTGGTGGAATAGATGCTTATAAAGTGTTTGTACAGGACAACCTTAAATACCCAGCCAAATTTAAAGCAGCCGGAATCGTTCATGTATCAATACTTATAGATGAGGATGGGAATATAATAGAACAAAAGGTTGTAAAAGATATTGGAGGTGGGGCGGCAAACGCTGCGCTGGATGTGGTAAAGGCTATGCCAAAATGGTCGCCTGGATCGCAAAATGGCAATCCAGTTAAAGTCCGCATGGTAATTCCTGTAAAGTTCGTTTTATAGGTTTATTTGCAAAGTAAATGAACTATAACAATCCAAACTGGCTTAAATGATGCGTAAAATGCTTGCTGTGAAAAACATCCCATTCCGCTTTATTCAGCTTGCCGAAAGCCGGGTGCGCGTATTGTATTTCCCGGTTTAAATGGTGCGTTTCAAATTCCTGCACGGCTTCCTGCAATTCTTCAATAGCTTTTTCAAGCGTTTCATGCCTTAAAGCAGGTAATTCCGCTTCCGGATTTGCACCAACGCCGCGCGGCATGGGCCTTTCGCTCAGTAGAAACGCTTTTGCCTTTGCAGCTTTATCTTCCGGCAAGTTGTGCGTTAAAAGTTTTTTGCCATTACTGAAGTTTACAGAATTGGTTAAATGCTCAACCATGTGCTGTGCGCTCATTCTTCCCCATTGCGGCTGCGCATCCGCTTTCAGGTTTTTCAGTATTTCGCTAACCGGTTTTAAGTGTATGTGCTGGCTCATTGTTTTAGATTTTGATTAACGAATGTAAGTATTTTTTGGCTTGATGATATATGTAAATCAGCTTAGAATTTATTATATTGCCTGAAAATGAGGTTTTATGCAGAAGCATTTTCTAATTTTTATACCTTTCCTTTTCTACTTTAATATTATATTTGCTCAATTTGCAGTTGTTAATGATGTTGATGGCTATGTAAATATTCGGCTAACTCCAAAAGTTTCTAAAAATATAATTGATGTTTTACACAACGATGAAATAATCTGGTTCTATGAATAAGAAGGAAACTGGTGTAATATTGATTATATTAAAGATGGAAAATTACATAATGGCTATATTTACAAGGAGCGTTTTAACTTTATTGATAAATATGAAAACATACCTGTTGCAAAACTGCTGAAGGACAAAGTTATTTTAAGAAAGAATGATTTAGAAATCATCGCAGAATCAAATTCATTTCTTATCGAAGAAAACAAATTAGAGTATAATAAAGAAAATAAAACAGTTTTAGATAAAATAAATGGTAAATCGTTTTTTGGAACGGACGGTGGATTACCAAAGAGAAAATATAAATCTATTCGAATAACGCTCAATAATAAAACAATATATTTACCGCAAATTGCGATAGAAGATTTGTTTGAGCCAAACCTATATGCAACAAAAGCTTATTTAGATACCGCTAAGAATATAATATATATTACTTCAACTAACAGCGATGGTGCTGGCGGATATGAGGTTTTGTGGATTGTAGAGAATAATAAGTATAAGAGCAGAATGGCGATATTACCATACTAAACAAACTACTTCATCAAACCCAGCTTATCCCGTAAAATAGCTTTCGTAATTTCAACTCTCGCCGGCGCGAAATCTGTATTTTCCGGATCGGTATTAAAAACTCTCGTAGCGAAAAAATAAACATTTCCATTCTGTTCCAGCCAGCCTGTAAACCAGCCGATATCATTTGTTGTGGTGGAAGAATAATCGGCATTTTTTGGAATTACCCAGCCTGTTTTTCCGCGTAAAGTGTATGCTGCAGTCTGCTCACGGATCATAATTTTCTTTGTAATATCCATACTTCGCTTACTGAAAGGCAATGTGCCCATATATAGCTTCCGCAAAAAATCCATTTGCTGTTTTGGGGTGATTTTAAGGTTTCCTGTGAGCCAGAAACTATCAATAGCGCCACCAATATTCTGGTTGCCGTATTGCGCTTTACGAACCCACTCCTTCATGCGTTTTTCACCAATTTGCCTTGCTATTTCCTGGTAAAACCAAACGGTGCTGTTATCGAAAGCTTCCTTCAAAGTATGGTCCTTGTTCCAGTTTTCAATGCTATACTTCTTTCCATCCCATTTCAGGTTGAAATTCTCATCCTTCGCAACACCGGTTTCCAATGCAATCAAAGTATTTAATATTTTAAAGGTAGATGCCGGCGAAGTAAAAGAATCGTTCATATAACAGTTGTAGCACAAATACTTATCAGCCTTCATATCCCACAAAGCAAACGAACCTTTTAATCCGTATTGCCGGAAATAGGTTTCGTAATCGGGATGTTTTTCGGGCGCAGGGAATTGTTGTGCATGCAGCTGCAAGGCAAGCAGGCAAAGCATCATTAAAAGCATTTTTCGCATAAACTATATATGTAAATTTACGTGCCGGGGTTTCTGATTAAATACTAATCTACTGTTAGTTAAGGTTTTGCGGCGCAGTGTTTTTTAACTTCGGCCTGGTAAGTTGTGCTGCTCTCAATTAATATGGCCTTGTCGGAAACGAGATCAAGCTCATATAATTGCCCGCGCTGCGGATCTACCTGGAAACGGCCGTAAGTTTCTGTACTGCTGCTGTTTGCGGCATTTGCGTAAACCCAATACCAAAACCTGTTGTTTGGGTTTTTGATATCGCCGGGCTTATACTCCAGCTTATAGCTTGTATTGGGGTTATTTAGCATTTGCTTTACTATTGCCGATGAACGGAAAAGCGCCTCGGCAGCCTGCTCACAACTGGTAATTTGGGTTGTTGAAATTTCTGCCGATTTCGCAGCCAGCCTTTCATTATCTGCCTGTTCATCACTTTCAGCCACAATTTTCCATTCGCCGCCCGATTTTTCCAGCATTAAATATGCCATATAGGTATTGGTAGATTTTCCGCTGGCTACTTTTTTAATAAAGTTTGCCTTAGCTACAAACGGCGAATGCAGCTTTATATCCGAACCGCCTACAATTTGCTGGTAGGTATGTTTTTTACTTACAAAATATTCCTTTTTATGGTTAATGGCTTCTTCCTGTGCGTAAATGGTACCGTACAGGTTAACCTCATCGGCGTACATGGCCTTCAGCGAGCTGAAATTTTTGGTGTTGTGCGCAATGTTCCACTCGGCAACAAGCACTGCAATGCGCTGCTCATCGGTTTTAGCATTGGCTGCCGGGCTGTTATTTCCTGCTGCTGCTGAATCGGCTTTTGTAGTGGAGCTGCCATCCAGCTGGTTTTCTTCGGAAGGAATATTATTGTTTGACTTGCAGGAAACCAGAACAATGGCCAGTAAAAGCCAGGCGAAAGCATTTTTTGGCGACAGCATAAATTGCTTGGTTATTTTCTGTTAGAAGGTGAAGTTAATAAAATTTTTGCAGCCAACTGTTTTTCACCCATAATCATTTTTCCACAAGCTTATTTCATGCCTGAAAAAGCATCTTTAACTCACTATTTGAAATTCCAATTATAGTTTTTACTTCAGTAGCCGTGCAGGCTTGTTACTTTTTGTTCGAATTAAAAAAAGCAATTTCGAAGCATTAATGAATACCATAAAAAATTAAATAAATTATGCGTAAATCCTTTAATGCCGCTACCGAAATCCAATGAATTAATGATTAAATAAATTAATCTTCCAAGAATTTTCCAAAAGTAAGATTTATGAAAACTAACTAACGGAGCGCCAAAGCTCTCTCCTTTGGGGAGGGTTTGGGCGAGGCTTCACAAAAGCATTTTTCAACAGATTGATATATGGATTTTCTTCAATTGGCTAATCGGCACATTGGCATATTGGCACATTAAAATTTATTCCCCAAAATATTCCACGAAGTTATTTTCTGTTTCTATAATCTTTACGCAATGCAGTTCGCAGCCCTGTAAATGCGGTTTTAACTGCTCCCAAACAGCGATGCTTAAATTCTCTATGCTCGGCATAATACCTTTCAGGAAATCTACATCCAGATTTAAATTCTTATGATCGAGCTTATCAACCACTTTGTCTTTAATAATTGCGCTCAGATCTTTCAGATTCACAATAAAACCCGTTTTAGGATCTGGCGTGCCTTTTACGGTTACATAAAGCGTGAAATTATGCCCGTGCCAATTCCTGTTCGCACAGCGCCCGAAAACCTGTTCATTCTCCTCATCACTCCAGCTTTCCACGCACAAACGGTGCGCCGCGTTGAAGTATTCTTTCCTGGTTATATAGCAGATGGCCAATTGTACCTAAATTTGCTGCAAAAATAGGCTCAATTATCAATTATCAGTTATCAATTACCAATGAAATTGCTTGGTTTCTTGAATTGATCATTGATTATTGGTCATTGATAACTGTAAAAGATGATTATTGTAACCGGAGCAGCAGGATTTATTGGCAGCGCATTTATTGCTAAACTCAACCAGGAAGGCTATAATGATGTGGTGGCTGTAGATGATTTTTCGAACGATGAGAAGAATAAAAACCTGGATGGAAAAACTTTATCGGCGCGGATAGATCGCAAAAAATTCTTCCAGTGGCTGAAGGAAAATCACAGGCTGGTGCAGTTTGTTTTCCACCTGGGGGCGCGGACAGATACTACGGAATTTGATGTTGATTTACTGAACGAGCTGAACCTGGATTACACCAAGCAGATATGGCAAAGCTGCGTGGAATTTGGTATTCCGCTGGTTTATGCTTCATCTGCTGCAACTTACGGAAATGGAGAATTTGGTTATGAAGATAGTCATGAAATTATTCCGCAACTTCAACCGCTGAATCCATACGGTGAAAGCAAAAACGAGTTTGATAAATGGGCATTGCAACAGGAAAAATCGCCTTATTTTTGGGTTGGACTGAAGTTTTTTAACGTTTACGGCCCGAATGAATATCATAAAAGCAGGATGGCAAGCGTGGTTTTTCATGCTTTCAACCAAATAAAAGCAACAGGTAAAATGAAACTTTTCCGCAGCCATAATCCAAATTTTACAGATGGTGGGCAAATGCGCGATTTCGTGTATGTAAAGGATGTTTGCGAAGTTTTATTCTTCCTGCTTCATAACCGTAAAAAAGAGAACAACGGCATTTATAACCTCGGTAGCGGCCAGGCAGAAACTTTTCTTTCCCTCGCAGAAAATACTTTCCATGCTATAGGGATTGAACCTGACATCAGCTTTATAGATACGCCTGAAGATATTCGTGATAAGTACCAATACTTTACAGAAGCCAAAATGGAGAAATTGAAATCTATTGGCTACGAGAAACCTTTCCATACGCTGAAAAAAGGTATTGAAGATTATGTGAAGGGTTATTTGCAGCATCATAAATATTTGTAGCACAACCGGGCAACACTAAAAGCAGGAAATGTTTTATTCCGGATGTGATTTTCAGTCAGACACCTTGAAATCATCGGCGATTTTATCCGCATTTACTGAGCCGCAGGAAGCGTAAAATAGAAAGTTGTGCCCTGGCCGGGCCTGGAATCGAACCATATTTTGCCGCCATGGTTCTCTACAATTTTTTTACAAATGGCCAGGCCTATTCCTGTACCGGGATAATCTTTTCGGCTATGTAAGCGCTGAAATATCTTAAAAACGCGGTCCTCAAAATGCTGCTCCATGCCTATGCCGTTATCCGCCACGGTAAACTGCCATTGCTTTCCATTCTTTTTAGCAGAAACGTTAATTTCCGGCGTTACTTCATTTCTTCTGAATTTTATGGCATTCTCAATAAGGTTCTGGAAAAGCTGGTTCAGCTGCGATTTATTGCCTTCTACAACAGGTAAATCGTTATATATTATCCTGGTATCAGTTTCATCTATCTTTATCCGCAGCGCATCGGTTACGCCATCCAGTACCTGCGCAATATCTACATGCGCCTTTTCAGTTTCCTCGTTGTTTACTTTCCCGTAAGCCAGCAAATCTTTAATTAAAGCCTGCATACGCTCAACAGCTTCATCTATAAATGTACCAAACTCGCGCGAATGTTCATCCAGGTGCGGCTCGCAGTTGCGCAGCAGGAGCTTCGTATAGCTGGAAATCATGCGCAATGGTTCCTTCATATCGTGGCTGGCAACATAGGCAAACTGCTCCAGATCGCGCTGTTTCTGCATCATTTTCTGCTCGGCAGCTTTTCTTACCGTAATATCACGTATTATACCGCTGAAATAATCTTCGCCGTTACTTTGCCAGGTGCCTACCGAAAGCTCAATGGGGAAGATGGTATTGTCCTTCCGCAAACCTTCAACTTCTACCATTTTACCAATAACATGCGGCACACGCGTTTTTTTATACCTTTCAACACCCTTATTATGCGCCTCACGGAAATGCTCAGGCATTAATATTTCCATTCGCTGCCCAAGCAAATCATCTTTGCCATATCCGAACATTCGCTCAGCTGATGGATTGGCCATAATGATAATGCCCTGGCTATCTGTAATAAATATTGCTTCCGGCGATGATTGCATAAGCGACCGGAACCTGAGCTCAGATTCCTTTAACATTTCTTCCGTTTGCTTTTGCTTTATAAGCACGCCAAGCTGCCCGGCAATTGCTGTTACCATATCTATAAAGTTGTGCTGCTCATCCGCTTCTTCCAATAGGTAAAAAGCAAGTACGGCAATTACTTCATCATTTAAGGGGATTGGTATGGCTACGCCGGTGCGCAGACCGCTTTTCAGCGCAAAATCTTTACGTGGAAATTCGTTGAGCTTTAACAGCTCCTTAACCCAAACTGCGTTTTTTCGGGCCCATGCACGCCCTGGCAGGCCTTCGCCTTTTTTAAGTTGTATGGATCTGCCCGCAGCACAAAAATCGTTCAGCCGAGGTATATCACTGCAATAGCTTACCCTTATCTTTATTAAGTTTTCATCACCGGGCTCTATAAACCAGGCATCACCGGCGGCCCAGCCCGTAGTTTCGCATATTTTCTGCAGAATGGTAAGCAGCGCAGTATCAATATCTTTCGAACTACTTACCGCAAAACTCAATGTAAGCAGCAGCTGGTAAGTATGTACAATATCGTTTTCGGATTCGTTACTCATCAAGCATGTATTGCGCTTTAAATGCGCCAATTATATATCGTATTTAAAAGCTCTATTGTTTAGTTACATAATTACTTATTGATAGCAATATTCCATACGGTTGAAAGCCATACGAAAAAACTGATCAAACACAGTGATGCCAGGAATTTAACACAACATGCAAGCCTGCACATTGCTAAAGGAAAGTGTGATGAATTTTGAGAAGCTAAAAACCGGCCTTAATTGCATTTCTACTGCTAGGGGTTTAAACTTATAGTGTACATAAAAGCATTTTTTGGCTTTAGCTAATATGGAAATTAATATATTATATTGCCAAACAAGTAATTAACATCCGCTAACTTACTAAAAAAACGTTCCCTGCCAGTCACCCGGCTTGGGCCGAGCTGCTGAATTTCAAATCCAAGTATTTTTCTGTATAAGCAGATATGGAAACATATGCTAATCAACTGTAAGTATATTACTTAATTATCAGGTTCAAGTTAAATAAGAAATCTGCAACAGCCATATATTAATAACACGAAAAATACTTGCAGGCGGAAGTTATAAATCGTGCTGAACCTGGATTGGATTGAGCATTCAACAATGTAATAAAAAAAATTCCCCGGCGGAAACTGATCCACCGGGGAATTCTGCATATAAGGTTTAGCTAAAAAATAGCTTTACTGAACTCTTATAATCTGCTTGGTAACAGGTACGCCATCCACAACTATACGCAGCATGTAAACGCCCGATTTTATCTGGTGCGCTTCTGGCTGTATGGTTTGTGTGTATTTACCTGCCATTTGCTGTACATTATCTACAAGTACGCTTACTTCTCTTCCGCGCATATCGTAAACGCTTGCCCTTACCGTTGCAGCCTTGCTCAAGTTGTAAGTTAAGGTTGTAAACTCCCTGAACGGATTCGGATAAACATCAACATTAAATGATGCTGCCAATGGAGCCGGTTTTACGCTGTTTGAGAAAATGTGTACCGTATCTGTAAACGTAGCCACACAACCGCTCACAGTAGTTACTACTACGGTTACATTGTAGTGGCCGGTATCCGGGTAACGGTGCATTGGGTTCCTTTCGGTTGATGTACCGCCATCGCCAAATGTCCAGGCATAGCTTGCAAACGAGCTGTCGCTTACTGTAAATTTAGCATTACGCTCAGATGTTGTATGCGTTACAGTAAGATTTGGAAGCGCATTTACACGCACCTGGCTGCTTACAGAATCCATACAGCCATTATTACTTAAAGTTACAAGTGTAACATTATAAGTGCCGGCAGCGGCATAAGTATAGCTCGGGCTGAATGCTGTTGAAGTATCGCCGTTACCAAACATCCACAGGTACCTTGTTACAGTACCGTTGGCAATGGTTGAGTTATTGGTGAACTGCGTTGCATTTCCTGCGCAAACCTCGGTAGCTGCAAAAGCCGGTACTGCCCTGTCGAAAATTGTTATGGTACGAGAAACTGTATCGCTGCAGCTTGCGGTGGCAACACGTAAAGTAACTGTATATGTACCTGCGCTTGTATAAATATGCGTAGGCGCCATTGCAGTTGAAGTTTGTCCATCACCAAATGCCCAGCTGTAACTTATTATGCTGTCGCCGTTAACGGTTGAAGCGTTTACAAAAGTTGCAGCGTTACCAAAGCATTCATCCTCTGTACTGAAGCTTGCAACAGGCTTGGCATTTACCCTTACAGATTGTGTAATAGTAGTAGCACAGCCGTTGTTATTTGTTACGGTAAACGATACCTGATAAGTGCCTGCTGCAGCATAGGTGTGAGTTGGATTTTCAAGTGTTGAAGAATCGCCATCACCAAACATCCACTTATATGTAAATACAGATGAAGAGAATGTGTTTGTGAACTGTGTTGCGCTTCCTGCACACTCGGTAGTTGCAGTAAAGCCAGCCGTTGGCACACTAAATACTGTAACAGCCGTTTCTGCCGTATCGCTGCAACCCTGGTCAGATATTGTAATTAATCTTACATTAAACCTGCCTGCATTGGCATATATATGTGTCGGGTTCCTGTCAGTTGCGTTTCTTCCATCTCCGAATGTCCATATATAGCTTACAATCGAATCGCCGCCAATGGAGCTGTTATCAGTAAAGGTTACAGACTGGCCCGCACATGCTCTCGGCGCAGTAAATGCTGCCTCCGGTTTAAAGTTAACACGTACCACTTTCTCCATGGTATCGCTACAGCCGGCAGCATTTGTTACAACCAGGCTTACATTATAATTACCGCCCATAGCGTATTTATGGCTCGGTGTCCTTGCAGTTGAGGTCTGTCCGTCGCCAAAGTTCCACAAATAATTTAACGCACCCTGAGATGGAGCTGAGCTGGTATTGGTGAACGCTGTTGTTCCGGTTTCGCAAACTGTTGTTGCTGTAAAGCTGGTTTGCGGAAGTGCATTAATGTTAACCGATACCGATTGTGAGCTTACGCATCCGGTTGAGCTTGTTACCATTAAGGTAACGGTGTACCTGCCAGGTAATGCGTATTTGTGCATCGGGTCTTTAGCTGATGATGTGTTACCATCTCCGAATGACCATACCTGGCTTGCAATGCTATATCCCGTAGCAATGGTTGACATATTTCTGAAGCTAACACTATCATACTGGCAAACGGCTGCCGGGGCATCAATAATAACATTTGCTTTAGGGTAAACAGTAACATTTCGGGTTATTGAATCTCTGCAACCATTGTTGGTTGTAACTACAAGCTTAACAGTATAAGTGCCTGCATTGGCATACATACGGGTAGGGTTCGCGCTTGTTGAAGTGCCGCCATCACCAAAGGTCCATGCGTATGAGGCAATTGTGCCGGAAGATACCGTGCTGGTACTTGTAAATGATACTGCACTATCAAGGCATCGGTTGGTGAAGCTGAAATTCGCCGCCGGTTTCGGATGAATGGTTACGGCATTGTTCACCACTACAGAATCTGTACAGCCATTATTGGTAGTTACCCTTAGCGTTACATTATATGTACCTGCATTGCTGTAAGTTTTAGTAGGGTTGGCCGATGTTGAAGTAGTGCCATCACCAAACCTCCAGAAGTAAGATGTAATTGAACCGCTGCTCACCGTGCTTGTGTTTGTAAAGCTTGCTGCGTTTGTAACACATGTATTACTTACAGTGAACTTAGGTACCGGCTTAGGATAAACTGTTACAGTTTTGGTAACCGAATCTCTGCATCCAATATTAGAGGTTGCAATTAACCTTACACTGTAAGTACCCGCTGTGCTGTACGTTTTGCTCGGGCTGGCCGATGTTGAAGTTGTGCCATCGCCAAATCTCCACAGGTAGCTTGTTATTGTACCTGTTGTAATAGAGCTTGTATTGGTGAAGCTGATTGCGCTATCGAGGCAACGGCTGGTAAACGTAAAGTTTGGCGTTGGCCTTGGCGTAATATCAATTGTATTGCGTACGGAATCCACGCAGCCCCTTCCCGATGTTACAATTAATGTAACGGTATAGGTACCTACTGTAGTGTACGATTTTGAAGGACTTGCCGATGTTGAAGTTGTACCATCACCAAATCTCCACAGGTATGATGCAATTGTACCTGTTGTAATAGATGAGGAGTTTGTAAAGCTTGCTGTTGTACCTACACAACTTGCACTGGCGCTAAAAGCGGCCCTTGGCTTAGGATAAACAGTAACATTCTGCTTAACCGAGTCACGACAGCCATTATTGCTTATGGCGATTAAGGTTACATTATAAGTACCTGCGGTACTGTAAGTTTTGCTCGGGCTGGCCGATGTTGAAGTTGTGCCATCGCCAAATCTCCACAGGTAGCTGCTTATTGTGCCGCTTGTAATGGTGCTTGTGTTGGTAAAGCTTATTGTACTGTCCAGGCATCGGTTTGTAAATGTAAACGACGGCCTTGGTAAAGCAAATACTGTAACATTTTTACTTACAGAATCCATACAGCCATTATTGGTTGTAACTCTGAGGGTTACGCTATAAGTACCTGCGGTACTGTAAGTTTTGCTCGGGCCAGCCAATGTGGAAGTTGTACCATCGCCAAATCTCCAAAGGTAGCTGCTTATTGAACCGCTTGCTACAGATGATGTATTGGTAAATGTAACAGCCGAATCTCTGCAACCAGCAATAAATGTAAAGTTTGGCGTAGCGCGCGGGAATACAGTAACCGTTTTTGCAACTGAATCGTTACAGCCACTACCTACAGCTACAACCATACTTACCGTATAAGTACCAGCTGTTGAATAGGTAAATGTAGGGTTTCTTGATGTTGATGTGCTGTTGTTAGCATCACCGAAATACCATTTATATGAACCGGTACCTCCACCTATTACACTTTTATCTGTAAACGCTACCGCTTCGCCTGCACAAGCATTAACAGCAGTAAAATCTGCATCTGGTGCGGAAAGTACAGAAACATAACGTACAATAGTTGTATCGCAACCGCTTGATATATTCCTAACTGTAACACGCAGAATAAAAGTACTGTCAGCTGTGTTAAATGCAGGTGTAAAGGTAATTCTGCCACCAGCTGTTGAAGATGGTAAGGTAACTGTTGTATCGGCCGCGGCAGTACCATTTGCAGTGCGGAAGCTTATGCGGCTGATATCCCAGGTAGAACCATAGTTGACATTACTGTAACCTGCCGGTGTTGTCAGATCATAAGAAATGGTATAAAGCGCGCAAACTATATCAGGATTACCAGATGTGCCGCTGTTGAAAATACCATTAAAGGTATTGCCCTTGGTAAGGCTGGTTTGTGGCGTTGCGTTTATTGTAACGGTTTTTATTACCGAATCTTTACAACCACCTGCACCAGTTACTACAAGTTTAACATCATATATACCGGTTGCTGAAAATACTTTGGCCGGATTTTGCGCTGTTGAGCTTGTACCATCACCAAAGCTCCACATATAGCTAAGGCTACCGCTGGAAACACTTGAAGCATTACTAAAGGTCAGTGCATTATTTGTACAGCCATCGTTAACATTAAATGCTGCTGTTGGTAACGGATTCACACTTACTGTTTTGGTAAGAGAATCTTTACAACCATTTGAATTTGTTGCTATAAGGGTAACATTATATGACCCTGTTGCAGCATATGTATGGCTTGGGCTCGGAGAACTGGATGTGTTTCCATCGCCAAATCTCCACATATAGCTAAGGGTACCCGATGGTACTGATGTAGTATTATTGAACGAAATTGCGTTCAACCCGCATACATCTGCCGCTGAGAAAGCTATTTTTGGAGCAGGCAATATATGGATGTAGCGCGAGAACGAGCTATCGCAGCCGGTAGCAATATTTCTTACTGTTACAGCCAGCATAACAGTACTGTCGCTCGCAGCAAACGCAGGCCTGAAGTTAATTAAGCCATTGTTTGAGCCTGTTGGTACTGTACGCGATGTGTCGCCAACGTTGGTTCCATTCATTGTTTTAACGCTGAAGCTATATGTCCAGGTTGAATTGTAACCACTGTTAGTAAAGCCTGTTGGCGGCGTAATGGAATAAGTTACAAGGCTTCCCGGGCAAACAGCATCAGGGTTTGCCTGTGTGCCTGCATTGCTTGTGCCATTAAATACAGTGCCTGCACTTAAAGCTGCACCGGCAGGGTTTGCGTTTATAGTAGCCTTAACCTCTGCACGCGCACCTTCACAACCGGCCGCGTTCCTGGCAGCTGCATAATAAGTGGTTGTAGATGAAAGTGAAGGCGTTGTAAAGCTGCTTCCGGTTGCAATTGGCGACCCGCCGCTTGCTGCTGCATACCAGCGAATGGTATTACCGGTAGCTGTGGCAGCACTTAAACTTACCGTACCGGTACCGCAACGCGCTACATTGCTAACTGTTGGCCTGGCTGGTACTGCATTAAAATTCAATATAGATGTTGTGGTATCATTTAACCTGTTGCCATCTGTGCTAAGAGCTGTGTAGGCCTTTATTGTAAAGCTGCCTCCGCTATATGTATTAATATTTGTAGTAAATGTAATAGTATCGCGCGCATCTGAGGCTAATGAACGTGGCGACGTTTGTGACAATGTGGTTGTTCCGGCCGGGCCGGTTACAACCGCACCAACACTGTAACCGCTGCTTTGGCTGCCTGAGCCTTCATTGGTAATTATAATCCTCAGCACGCTGTTTGAGTCTCCGCAAGTATTGCCGGCAGGGCTTAAAATAGATACTATATTAAGATCATTAACCAAAGCTTCATATTCATCTGCGCCAATATCAGGCGTTGATGAATTTCGGGTCTGCCCGTCAAAATCAGTTGTTATACCGGAAATTGCAACACCCACACCATCCAGCACTGAATTCAATGACTTCACGTGAAGATCGGTATTTGATCTGAACCTCGGATCTGCGCTGATTGAGTTAGCATCCTGGGAAGTAGCGGTTTGCCATGCTGAAAGTGAAGTACGGTCTGAAGTTAAATAACCCAGTATGCCATATGTGCCGCCTACAAAATAATTGTTATAGTTTATTGTATAGTTGGCGGATGTATAGGATGAAAAATACACCGCATAGCTCTTGGCGCCTGTTATGCCGCCCATTATGTTGGAGAATGTATTGTTCCTGATATCTGCCGTAATGGAGGCTGTTACAAGAAGCGCTGCCGACATAGTTCCTGTAGTACCTGTAGTTGGAGCACCCGATAAATGCACCGAGTTATAGTATATCTTATATCCCGTGCCGCCTGTTAATCTTATACCAAAGGCATTCCATGTTGTACTGGTAGAACTATAGTTAGATGTAATGATATCCGATATCATATTATTATCTATAGTAATATCGGTATTGCCTGTACTGGTATTTACATTTATACCGTACGCGCCGTAACCGCCCGAGTTTGTTGAGTGTATGCCTGTGATATTGTTCCTCGTTATCCTCGCATTAGCGTTATTGGCTCCTAATTCTATACCTGCATTGTTTATTGTGCCCGCCTGCTTTAAATTGAAAATTGTATTGCGGCTGAGCATGGCATTTGATGTCTGTGATATTTCGATACCACGGAAAGTAACATAATCACCTGCATTATCTGAACCTATAGTATTCTGCATGATCATAAGGCCATCCAACACGCCCGTGGACGCAACACCCGATGCATAAATTCCTATATATGACCTCGTAATTAAATTGTTCTGTATAGTAAGTGTATCATTATCTGCTCCTGTACCAGTGGTTGTAATGGCCGAACCGCCAACATGAATACCAAATGCTGAAGTTACAATATTTGAACCACCCATAATATTCAGGTTCTTAATGCTATCCTGCCTTGCCCCTGCATTAGTGCCCTGGCTCGATACCCAGATGGCAGCCGTATTTGTGCCGCTGGTATTGGTTTGTATAACCGAAAGATTTCTACCTGTGCCGCCTCTTGTGTTTGAACCGTCTATGGTTACAAAATCAGCGCCGTTTAACCTTATAACTGATGTTGATGAGTTGCCGGAAATACTTGCGTTTACATTACCTGCCGGCCTGATGGTAATACGGTTGCTCGCGCTTGCACCTGCTACCTGGTTTATGGTTATAGGAAAAGTTTCGTTAGCGCTGTAATTAGCATCTGTTAATAAAAAGGTAACAGGGCCGGATACGCCCGCTGCGTTAAGAATGTTCACAGCATTGGTAATGGTTGAAAAATCTTTACCTGCGCCTACTGTATATGTACCGCTTAATGCCGGCGTACGTATTACCGTGATTGTATCATTAAATACATTGTCGTCAGTAGTATTGTTAGGGTTGCTCGTCCATACTTTTATCGTATAAATTGTACCGCTGCTGAAGTTGAAGCTGCCTAAGTTAACCGTATCTGTTCCAAAAGATGAAATGGACTTGCTGAAATTACGCGGTGTTTGAGTTACCCCATTAACACTCCAGTTAACTGTTCCGCTGGTCAATGTATTTGTACCAATATTTGTAAGGGTTACCGATACCGTTCGCGAGCCAGCTGAGAAAGGTGCGGCAGGATTATCTACTGAAACAATGCCTGCATCGTTGGCCGGCGGTGTAAATTCATCAGCCCCAATATCAGGAGTACTGCTGCTTCTTGTCTGCCCGTCAAAATCAACAGTAAAGCCTGTAATAGGCGTGCCTGCATTGTTTAGAGTTGAGGCCAGCGCATGAAGATTGGTATTTGAAATGAATACCGGATCACCGGAAACAGAATTTGCATCCTGCGATGTAGCAGTTCGCCATGCAGAGAGTGATGTACGATCTGAAGTCAGGAAGCCTAATACGCCATATGTACCGCCTACAAAATAATTGTTATAATCAATAGTTGAGGCATTTGCTGCAGAAGTAAGATAAATTGCATATCGCTTTGCACCGGTAAAGCCTCCCATAGTGTTTGAAAAAGTGTTGTTCCTAATATCTGCAGTAACGCCGCTAACTGTTGCAATAAGCGCTGCAGACAAAGAAGCCGAAGTGCCGACACTTGATGTACCTGAAAGATGCACTGAGTTGTAATATATTTTAAAGCCCGTACCCCCTGTTAGCCTTATACCAAATGCATTGGTAGAAGTACTTGTTGAACTGGAGTTAGATGTTAAAATATCGGAAATCATGTTATTGTCAATGGTAATACCTGTATTTCCGGTAGCAATGCTTACATTTATTCCGTACGCGCCGTTAGTAGCTGCTGAAGAATGTATTCCGGATATGAAGTTCCTGGATATAACAGCATCCGGGTTTGTAGAGCCAATTTCAATACCAGCTATTGCCACGCTGGTAGTCAACCTCAGGTTGAAGATCGTGTTCCTGCTAATCAGCGCCTTATTGGTAAAGGTAATATCTACGCCGCGTAACGAAACATAGTTTGCCGGATCAGTGGACCCAATAGTGTTTCCAGTTATTACAAGCCCATCAAGCGAGGTTGCAGCTGCAACGCCTCTTGCATAAATTGCAATATATGATCTTGTAATATTATTATTATGTATGGTAAGTGTATCATTATCTGCACCTGTTGCAGTTGTACTGATAGATGTACCGCTTACATGAATACCGAATGCTGAAGTAACAGAATTCGACCCGCCAATAATATTCAGGTTCTTAATACTATCTTGTCTTGCGCCTGCATTTGTGCCAAGGCTTGATACCCAGATTGCTGCCGTGTTGGTTGAAAGTGTATTGGTTTGTACTACTGAAAGATTCCTTGTGCTGCCGCCTCTTGTGTTCGAGCCGTCTATGGTTATAAAATCAGCACCATTAAGTCTTATTACAGCTGTAGCGGAGTTGCCCGATATAGTTGCGTTTACATTACCTGCCGGCCTGATGGTAATACGGTTGCTCGCACTTGCACCTGCTACCTGGTTTATGGTTATAGGAAAAGTTTCGTTAGCGCTGTAATTAGCATCTGTTAATAAAAAGGTAACCGCACCTGAAACACCTGCAGTATTAAGAACATTCACAGCATTGGTAATGGTTGAAAAATCTTTACCTGCTCCTACTGTATATGTACCGCTTAATTCCGGCGTACGTATTACTGTGATTGTATCATTATATACGTTATCATCAGATGTACTGTTTGGACTGCTCGTCCATACCTTTATTATATATGATGTATTGCTGTTAAAAGTAAAGTTGCCTAAATTAACAGTATCGGTACCGAAAGTAGAAACAGACCTGCTGAAGCTGCGTGATGCCTGTAATACCCCGTTAACAGTCCAGTTAACCACAACACTTGATAATGTATTGGACCCAGTATTGGTTAATGTAACTGAAACATTTCTGGAGCCGGATGAGAAAGGAGAAACCGGATTATCTACAGAAACAATACCTGCATCATTTGACGGAGGCGTAAATTCATCGGCGCCTATATCAGGCGTACTTGTACTTCTTGTTTGGCCGTCAAAATCAGTTGTTATACCGGAAAGCGGCGTACCAACATTATTTAAGGTACTGGTAAGCGGGCGAAGAATTATATTCGAAATAAATCTCGGATCTCCTGAAATTGAGTTAGCATCCTGGGAAGTAGCGGTTTGCCATGCTGAAAGTGAAGTACGGTCTGAAGTTAAATAACCCAGTATGCCATATGTGCCGCCTACAAAATAATTGTTATAGTTTATTGTATAGTTGGCGGATGTATAGGATGAAAAATACACCGCATAGCTCTTGGCGCCTGTTATGCCGCCCATTATGTTGGAGAATGTATTGTTCCTGATATCTGCCGTAATGGAGGCTGTTACAAGAAGCGCTGCCGACATAGTTCCTGTAGTACCTGTAGTTGGAGCACCCGATAAATGCACCGAGTTATAGTATATCTTATATCCCGTGCCGCCTGTTAATCTTATACCAAAGGCATTCCATGTTGTACTGGTAGAACTATAGTTAGATGTAATGATATCCGATATCATATTATTATCTATAGTAATATCGGTATTGCCTGTACTGGTATTTACATTTATACCGTACGCGCCGTAACCGCCCGAGTTTGTTGAGTGTATGCCTGTGATATTGTTCCTCGTTATCCTCGCATTAGCGTTATTGGCTCCTAATTCTATACCTGCATTGTTTATTGTGCCCGCCTGCTTTAAATTGAAAATTGTATTGCGGCTGAGCATGGCATTTGATGTCTGTGATATTTCGATACCACGGAAAGTAACATAATCACCTGCATTATCTGAACCTATAGTATTCTGCATGATCATAAGGCCATCCAACACGCCCGTGGACGCAACACCCGATGCATAAATTCCTATATATGACCTCGTAATTAAATTGTTCTGTATAGTAAGTGTATCATTATCTGCTCCTGTACCAGTGGTTGTAATGGCCGAACCGCCAACATGAATACCAAATGCTGAAGTTACAATATTTGAACCACCCATAATATTCAGGTTCTTAATGCTATCCTGCCTTGCCCCTGCATTAGTGCCCTGGCTCGATACCCAGATGGCAGCCGTATTTGTGCCGCTGGTATTGGTTTGTATAACCGAAAGATTTCTACCTGTGCCGCCTCTTGTGTTTGAACCGTCTATGGTTACAAAATCAGCGCCGTTTAACCTTATAACTGATGTTGATGAGTTGCCGGAAATACTTGCGTTTACATTACCTGCCGGCCTGATGGTAATACGGTTGCTCGCGCTTGCACCTGCTACCTGGTTTATGGTTATAGGAAAAGTTTCGTTAGCGCTGTAATTAGCATCTGTTAATAAAAAGGTAAC
>DAIUCM010000018.1:0-38946 GCA_036846145.1 Bacteroidota bacterium | reverse complement strand
GTATCAATAACCTTATAAGTAATTTATTTTCAATGTATAGGCATCTGAAAGTTAAACTATATGTTATTGCCCGGTAAATTATAAATTACCCTGCAGCAAAAATGTTTAAACATCATAAAATAAAACAAATCAAATAAAGCAACGGCTATAAACTTCATCAATTTCTATCCGTACACCAGCAACACAAGAATTGGACTTATTTAGTTACTGCTTTAATGCCTGGTGCTCAATTTCTGAAGGAAAATAATAATACCGTAGCGCCCGGTAGGCGTTTACCCTGCCAAAGCCGTAATACATATCCCAGCCGTTAATATCCTGTGCCGGATCACCTACTTTATCATCGGCGGTAATTTCAATAATATGCTTTATGTCCTGCGGGGTACGGCTCATATCCTGTGCAACAAGCAAAGCCGCGAGCCCGGCAACAATAGGTGCTGCCTGCGATGTTCCGCCCCAGAAAAAATTATCGCCTTTCGGAGACAATCCATA
The DNA here is from genome assembly GCA_036846145.1 of Bacteroidota bacterium. Classification (GTDB taxonomy): domain Bacteria; phylum Bacteroidota; class Bacteroidia; order CAILMK01; family CAILMK01; genus DAIUCM01. The sequence continues at coordinate 38,457 of DAIUCM010000018.1, read as the reverse complement.
AATATAATTGCCCGGCGCTACAACACTTATGTGGTTACCGTAATTGCTTCCGCTTTTCTCATCCCAGAAAAAAGGTTGAGCGCGTGTATCGTCAGGATTTGTTGCTCCTACAGCTATTACACCGCTAATTGCTGCCGGATAATATGGCTTGTCGGTATTTGTATTCATCATTGAGCTTACAACCACCACATTATTAGCAAATGCGTAATTCACCGCATCGCTTAGTTGTTTTGATGGCGCAACACCGCCTACCGACATGTTTATAACCCTTGCGCCATTATTCACAGCATAATATATCGCGGCCGCCCAATCCTTGTACTTTCCGTTTCCATATTTATCGGTTATTTTAAGGATCATGAGCTTGCAGTGCTGGTCGATACCGGCATAGCCAATGTTATTGTTAACCTTTGCACCAATAATGCCTGCTACGTTTGTACCATGGCCGGTTTCATCTTCAAGCGTATTATCTGAATTTACAAAGTCCCAGCCGTTAACATCATCAATAAATCCATTCTGGTCATCGTCAATACCGTTATCGGGAATTTCTTTTGTATTGGCCCATATGCGGCCTTCAAAATCCGGATTTTCAATATCGCATCCGCCGTCCAAAACAGCTACTATTACCTGGCTGTCGCCGGGCTGTATTTCCCAGGCCTGCAGTAAGCCTATGTCTGCGCCCGGGCGCGACTGCGACCTGGAGAAATCGCCATTGTTTTTAATATACCACTGCCTGCCTGCATAAATATCGTTTGGCAAGGTTAAACGCAATGGTAATTTCAGCGTTTCGAGTACTTTTGGCGGCTCAACCGTTTTTACCTGTATCTGCGTGTACGGATTTACATATTTGGAATCAGTAAAAAATGCTTCGGCCTCATTAGCGGACTGCTGGCTTTCACCACCACTGCCCGGTGCAACATCGGCCATAAAAAAGCTGTATATACCAAACAGTATTGTTTTCGAAAATAAGCCAGCGTTTCCCCACAAGGCTAAAAGGCCCAAACCGGCAAAAAACCCGAATTTCATTCCTCTCTTCTTCATTTTGCTTATTTTGTTAAAGTAAGGCAAAAGCCATGCAGAAGAGTTTGCCAAACGTAATCCTAAAATCACCCATTATACATTGCACTGTATATCAGCAAACTACATGTCATTAAAAATAAATTAATTTTCATTCGCCTCAACATAAAAGCCTTTTGATTTATTAAGTATTTTTTCAGCACAGTATATATGCATACTTATTTATTCGCCATATTTTTAATACTGATTTTCGGGGCCGGCTGCGCAAATGAGAAACCTGTGCATAACCGCAGCGAGAACGATAAGCCACAAGTACATGTACATAAAGAAGATGAGCATGATCATCATCATCATCATCACCATGATCATGACCATAATCATGATGAGGAGCATGATCACGCACATGTTTTTTATTGCCTTTTGCATGAGGAAGTAGAAAGTGAGGAACCGGGAATTTGCCCTAAATGCGGCACGGAACTGGAATTCCTTGAAAATGAAAATATGGAACGATATGGTGTTACGTTAACTACGCAACCGGAAAATATAACACCATCTAAAAGTATTAATTTACAGCTGAAGCCTTACCTGGTAAATCATAAAAATATGAGATTTTCAACTGGGAACGAGCAGCTGGTTATTACCGATGATCAGCTCAACTTCCTTGATATTCCACAGCTTAAGAAAGATAACTACGGTACTTTTCATACCGATTACACCTTCCCTGCCGCCGGTAATTATTATATGTTCTTTTCATACCAGCCCAAAGGCACCAACACTAAATTCAGCAGGCACGAAATATTACTCGCTGGCAGAAGCAATGCCATTACGGCCAAACCTAAAGTAAATTATACCTGGTCAAATGAAGATTTAAAGCTTAAATTAATTACAGGCAAACCTTTTGAGTTCAACATTTCTACTCTGTTAAAAATTGAGAGTGCCGGCCATGAAGGTGAAACAATAGCTTTACATGATGCAGAAATGCATATAATTAGCTATAGCCTAAAAAGATACCCATTCATAAACCGTTTAAGATCGGAAAAAGAAAACGTTATGCCAGCTTTTCATACGGTATTTCCTGAGCGTGGTTTTTACAAGATATTCGTGCTGTTTACGCATAACAACAAGCGCCAGCAGGCCAACTTCACCGTTGAAATAACCAGGTAGCCCAATAAATAAGTTATAGGGCTGAACAAGCACTTTTTTTAAACGTCATATATAGCAAATTAAAAAATACTTCAATGCATCAGCAAAATCAGCATCTTTTACAGGCTATAAACAATTGTATCACAAACTGCAGCCATTGTTTCAGCGAATGCCTTGGCGAAGAAGATGTGAAGATAATGGCAAACTGCATTAAAACCTGTAAAGATTGTGCGGACATCTGCTCGCTTACTGCCAAAATGATTGCTTCCGGCTCAGCGCTTTCACATAAAATACTGTCTCTTTGTGCAGATGCCTGCGAAGCCTGCTACCAGGAATGCTCAGGCCATAATGATGAACATTGTAAAGCCTGCGCAGAAAGCTGCCGGCAATGCGCAGAAATGTGCAGAAAAGCAGCAGGTAGCTGATAATCTTCTGCTTATGAAATTTATACTTTATTTGCATAACAACATGTATTGATTTTTCCAAGATACGCGCTGTGGCTCTGAGAAAACAGCGCTCCAGAAGCGTCTTGTTATTAGTTCTTTATCTATATATGTATAACAAAATTATTTTCTGCTCCTGCTAAGAACTGCTTTTTGTATTGCCTGAATAAAAAGTACTGCCAGACCTTGGAACTATGGCCATTTTTACTATTCGATTTGTCAATACAATGTATGCACAGCGGTGCTTAGGTTTTCATATTATTTTTTATGATAAACATTGCCACTCAACCAATTATTGTCGTTATTATTTTGCACGAACTGAAATTTTGATTAATCTGATTGTTAATATATATCATTCCATGTAAAAATGCTTAAGTTTGAGAAAAGCATTCAGAAGGATTTTTCATGCAATTCACGCAGGAACAAATTGTAAATTTAGCACCGGACCAGGCTTCCGTACAGGCGGGAAAAGGCCTCGCAACAGCATCAAAATGGGTTGTACGTTGTGTACATGAAAGAGCGCTTTGGGGCGATTGCCAGGGTAGCGGAAGCAATCCTTACAAAACCATTGTCGACCTGAATAATCTTGCTTTCAAATGTTCCTGTCCCAGCCGGAAGTTCCCTTGCAAACATGGTTTGGGTTTACTGTTTTTATATGCCGCAAATCCATCTGTTTTTAGTGTAGAAACGGAGCTTCCGTCGCATGTCGCAGAATGGCTGGATAAACGCGAAACCAAAGCTGAACCCAAAGCTGCTATTCCTGAAAAAGAGAAAGTACCAGATGAAGCAGCACAGCAAAAACGCGCGGAAGCAAGAGAGAAAAAAGTTAGCGCAGGAATTAATGAACTACAGTTGTGGCTGAAAGATGTTGTTCGAACCGGAATTATGAATGTGCCGCAAAATCCTTATCAGTTTAACCAGAATATTACTGCTCGAATGGTAGATTCACAGGCCGGCGGATTGGCAAATCAGTTAAGGAAAATAAACAAGATCAATTTCTATAAAGAAGGCTGGCAAAAACAACTTATCAAGCAGCTTGGCAAAACCTATTTATTATCCGAAAGCTATAAAAACATACATACTTTACCGGAAATTCTAAAGCAGGAAATCAGAACGCAAATTGGCTGGAATACAGCTAAAGAAGATGTTTTAAATTCTGCAGGAACTGTAGATAAATGGTTTGTACTGTCAATTTCTGTTGAAGAAGAAGCTAATTTAAGAACGGAGCGGATCTGGCTTTACGGCATTTCCAGTCAGAAATTTGCGCTGATATTAAATTTTTACGCAGGTAATCTTCTGCCAACACACACACTGATTGAAGGCACCGTTGTAGAAGCGGAATTGGTTTATTTTCCATCCGCTTATCCATTACGCGCTTTGATTAAAGAACTGTTAAAGATCCAGGATAATCATCCGGAAATGAGCTCGGAAGACAGCATTTTAGCGCTGTATGAAAAAGTGGCTTCGGTTTTATCAGAAAATCCCTTTGCTGAGCAAATTCCAATTATGTTTGCCAATGTTAAGATTTTCCAGAAAGATAATGTTTGGTATATTTCTGATACTGAAGGAAATGCATTACATATCATGAATCATGAAGATGATTGCTGGACCATGATTTCCATCAGCCAGGGCAAAGCATTTTTCTGCTTCGGCATATATGAGAATGAAGCTTTTGACATTTATTCGGTTTGGGCGAACGGGCAATATTATATAATGAAATGAGCCAACAGGAAATCATAAAAACAGCGCTCCTCGGAACCGGGAAATATCCTTTTCAGCCTGGCAATTATCCGGAAGATATTTCGGGAAAAATAACGACTGCGCAAACCGATAAGGAAGATGCTTTCCTGAAGCACGCGGCGGTTACTTTCCTGTATGAAGAATGCGGGCAATTACCGGTTAAAATTTCTGCAGAAATTACACCTTGTCCTGATGAGGAAAAACAGCTAGTTGGGCGAGATATAAATTTCCAGCTAAAATCTGCCCGCACAAGCAATGATGAAGTGCTTTTTGATTATCTCATCAACCGGATAAATAACAGCAGGAAAGTAATCGGGCCGGAAATGGTGCCAATCGTTCTAGATAAAGCTATTACCAACCGAAAAAATGCAAAACCATTACTAACTGCGTGCGGAGAAACCGGGAAATGGCTTTGCAAACTCAATAAAAACTGGCAAATTATTTTAGCTGCAGACGTTGAAAATAGCGATTGGGAAACAGGAAGTTTAGAAGGAAGAAAAGCATATTTCCAGGCTGTTAGAAAAAAAAATCCTGCTGAAGCTTTAGAACTTTTAAAACAGGTTTTCGAACAGGAAAACGCAAATATCCGCGCAGATTTTATATTCTATTTATTTGTTAATCTTTCTTTGAATGATGAAGCGTTTTTAGAAGAATCGCTGAAAGACAAAAGCAAAAAAGTAAAGGAAAACGCGCAGTTGCTTTTACAGCTTTTGCAAGGCTCAAAGGTCAATAATTTATATCTCAATTATCTTGCTGAAGCATTCACCATAAAAGAAGAGCGCGTAATGCTCATTTCCAAAAAGCGTGTTCTGCAAATCAATAATATTTTACCTGCAGAAGAGATATTTAAAAGCGGCATAGAGAAAGTTAGTTCAGAGAAAGGTGTGGAAGACCATATCTACTGGATCGCACAAATGCTTTCGTTTGTAAATACGGGTTTGCTTGCGCAGAAACTACAGGTGAAAGAAGATGAATGCCTGAAACTTTTATTGGACCATAAACAGGCAAAAGTTTTTATTCCAAAGCTAACTTCAAACGCTATCAATTTTAAAAATAAAACGCTGGCATTAATGCTTTTACAGGAAGAAAATATAGCCAGTCTGCAGCTTTTGCATTTGCTGGAACCACAAGAAAGAGCAGCTTATTTCGAGCGATTTATTGAAACCCATATAGCAGAAGTTGTAGAAATGCTTTCAGATGAAAATTACACAATAATTGATAAAAAACTAGCGCAGCAAATCTTAAAGAAACTAAGTACAAATCCTTACCAGGTTACACAATCAACTTACGCACAACTTGCTTTACAATTGCCAACTGAAATCACCGGGCTTTTACAGGATTTCGCGAATGAACAGGTTGCAGATTACCAGCGTAGATTTTTTAATACGCAGGCTGCTAACATGTTGCGATATATAGAATTAAGAAATACTCTACATTTTTAAAATATAATACTTTGACACAGAGCATCTTAAGACAATCGGCAGAGCACCAGTTCGCCCACGAAATAGAAGAGCTGAAAAAGCAGGACAAGCATACCAAACCTGAAAACTGGCAATTATCTCCGCAAAGTGTAATAACCTATTTAATGGGCGGAAAATTGGATAATGGTTTCGAAGTTACGCCGAAATACATTGGCAACCGAAGGTTGATGGAAATTGCCGTGGCAACATTGACAACTGACCGAGCATTGCTTTTATACGGCTTGCCTGGAACAGCAAAATCATGGGTTTCCGAGCATATTGCCGCTGCTATTACCGGCGATTCAAACCTGGTTGTACAAGGCACTGCCGGCACAAGCGAAGAATCTATACGTTACGGCTGGAATTATGCGATGTTGCTATCTGCAGGTCCCGTTACGGAAGCCATTGTAGAAACACCGGTAATGCGCGCCATGAAGGAAGGCAAAATTGTTCGTATAGAGGAATTAACGCGAATCGGCTCCGATGTTCAGGATGCTTTGATCACTATTCTATCAGAAAAAATGCTTCCTATTCCCGAATTAAATACACAGGTTCAGGCAGTTCGCGGATTCAATGTAATTGCAACAGCCAATAATCGCGATAAAGGTGTAAATGAATTATCCAGCGCTCTCAAACGCAGGTTCAATACAGTTATTCTTCCAGTTCCTACCACAGTAGATGAAGAAGTTGATATTGTACAACAACGTGTCAGCAGTTTCAGCAAATCCATAGATTTACCGATTGAAAAACCAATTACTGAAGAAATAAGACGCATTGTAACCATTTTCAGGGAATTAAGAAATGGTGTTTCTTCAGATGGAAAAACAAAACTCAAATCGCCAAGCGGCACGTTAAGCACTGCGGAAGCTATTTCTGTAATGAATAATGGTTTGGCTTTGGCGTACCATTTTGGCGATGGAAGTTTAAAAGCAGATGATATTGCGAGCGGCGTAATTGGTTCGGTGGTGAAAGACCCTGTACAGGATAAAATTGTGATGCAGGAATACATGGAAACCGTTCTGAAACAGCGCGATGGCTGGAAAGATATTTACCGCGCCTGCAGGGATATTATATAATCGCAAATGGCTGTACATCTTTTAGGTATTCGTCATCATGGGCCCGGTTCTGCGCGGCATGTTCTGCAGGCTTTGCAGTCCATAAAACCCGATATTATTTTGGCGGAAGGTCCGCCGGAAGGCGAAAATATGCTTTCCTGGATTCTGCATGAAGATATGGAACCACCGGTTGCTTTACTAGCTTATGTTCCGGATGATCCGCAGCGCGCAGTTTTCTATCCGTTTACAGAATTTTCACCCGAATGGCAGGCTATAAAATATGGTTTGGAGAATAAAATTCCGGTACGGTTTATAGATATGCCGCTGATTCATAAACTGGCTGAAAAACCGGTTGCTGAAAAAGAAAATAAAACAGAAATCCCGTCTGAATTAAATAATGAAATAGTTGCAGAACCTGTAACTGAAAAGGTGCATGAAGAAATTCGCAGAAACCCGATATCTTACTTAGCAGAAATTGCAGGTTTTGAAGATGAAGAAGAATGGTGGGAGCACCAGTTTGAAATTTCAAATCACCCGACTGATGTTTTTGAAGCGGTGAATGAAGCAATGACTTCTTTGCGTGAAGTATTTCCGGGAAAAGATGACAAGGAAGAAAAAATTCGCGAAGCTTTTATGCGGCGTGGCATCCGGAATTCAGAGCGGGAAATTTATACGGAAATTGCTGTGATCTGCGGAGCATGGCATGTTCCGGCGCTTCAGAATATGCCAAAACAAAAAGAAGATGATGCGCTGCTAAAAAATCTGCCTAAAACAAAAGTAGAAACAACCTGGATTCCATGGACAAGCGATCGCCTAGCTTTTGAAAGTGGTTACGGTGCAGGATTGGATTCTCCGGGTTGGTATGCGCATTGCTGGAATAATCCCGATGATAATGGCACAAGATGGCTTGCACATGCCGCGAATGTTTTCAGGAACAACAAGATTGATATTTCATCCGCGCATATTATAGAAGCTGTCAGGCTGGCAAATACTTTGGCCGCTATGCGAAACCTGAATCGCGCCAGCCTGAAAGAACTGAACGAAGCAACGCAAACCGTTATGTGTATGGGCGACTCAATTCCTATGCAGCTTGTACGTAAAGAATTAATTGTAGGCAACAGGTTGGGCAAAGTTCCTGAAGGTGCGCCACAGGTTCCATTACAAAGAGACTTCGAACAGCAGGCGAAAAGCTTGCGGTTAAAAATCACCAATGAAGAGAAGAACCTGAGCCTTGACCTGCGTGAGCCGAGTGGATTACAGAAAAGTATTTTGCTGCATCGTTTGCAGGTATTGGATGTTGCCTGGGGAAGACAAAGCCAATATGTAAAAACAAAAGGTACTTTTAAGGAAGAATGGCGGATTGAATGGTCGCCGGAACTAACCATAAAGCTGCTCGAAAAAGCGCCTTGGGGAAACACTATTGAAACAGCTTGCAATCATTATCTTAAACACATCGCCAACACCACAAAGCTGCTCAATGAAATAACCAAACTAGTAGAAAAAGCTTTGCCAGCAGATCTGCATGAAGGTGTGGAATCTGTAATGAAACGCATGGATGAACTGGCTTCCGGGACATCCGATACAGCAATGCTGATGGATGCTTTCTCTCCACTGGTGCAGGTTAGCCGGTACGGAAACGTACGCAAAACCGACCAAGAAACAGTTAATATAATTCTGCGGTCGATTTTTTACAGGATGATTGCCGGTTTACCGATAAGCTGTACCGGAATTGATGAAGAACAAGCCACATTAATGGCTGAGAAAATCTCAACGGTAAATCAATCTATTATATTCCTGGATGATGAAGAGCTGAAAACTGCATGGCAGGAAACTTTGCAGAAATCAACACTTGTAAAACAGGTTGCGCCGCTAATTCATGGAACCTGTTGTAAGCTGATGTATGATGCGCAATTTATTGACAGTGAAACCACTGCAAAGGAATTCAGCAAAGCACTATCGCCCGGAAATGAACCTGCGTATTCTGCTGCCTGGCTGGAAGGTTTCTTAAAAGATGCGGCTACTGTTTTAATTCTGGATGAAGAAATCTGGCAAATAACCAACAACTGGGTTGCTAATCTTGAGCAGGAAACATTTTTACAGGTTGTGCCACTTTTACGCAGAACTTTTGCCATGTACAACAACGTGGAAAAGAGCAAGATAGCGCAGAAAGTAAAACAAAGCCATTCGGGTTCAACCAAAGCAGTTTTACAAACCAATATTGATACCGAACGGGCAAAAAAAGTGCTTCCCATTCTGGAAAAATTACTTGGATTAAATTAAGGGGAATTTATGCAGGAAGAACTGGAAAAACGCTGGCGATTGATGCTTGGAAGTGAAACCAAAGATGAATTTGCAATAACTTTAACGAAGCAGGAACAAGGCATAGATAACACTTTGCAAGCTTTGTATAATTCCGATCGCCGTGGCGGATTAGGTCCTTCTTCGCCGAATGTTTCCCGCTGGCTGGGTGATATTCGCGAATATTTTCCAAACACGGTTGTAAAAGTTATGCAACAGGATGCTTTGAAACGCCTGAATCTAACCTCTATGTTAACTGAGCCGGAAATGCTGGAAGCGGTTGTACCCGATATTCACCTGGTGGCTAACCTAATGAGTTTGGGCGGCGCTATTCCTGAAAAAACAAAAGCCACAGCAAGGCAGGTTGTAAAGAAAGTAGTAGATGAACTGATGCAAAAATTAACTGCGCCGACGCAACAAGCCATTGCAGGAAGTTTAAATCGTGCTGCAAAAAACCGAAGGCCGAAACACAACGAGATAAACTGGAACGAAACCATCCGCAAAAACCTGAAACATTATCAGCCAGAGTATAAAACCATAATTCCTGAAACGCGCATCGGCTTTGGTCGAAGGCGAAAAGCTTTAAAAGACATTGTTTTGTGTTTGGACCAAAGTGGCTCTATGGGAACATCGGTTGTTTATTCGGGAATTTTCGGTGCGGTGATGGCTTCTATTCCGGCAGTAAATACCAAGATGGTAGTTTTTGATACTGAAGTTGTTGACCTGACCGAAGAATTACAAGATCCGGTTGAATTGCTTTTCGGCGTACAGTTGGGCGGCGGAACTGACATTGATAAAGCTTTAAAATATTGTTCGCAATTGATAACAAGGCCTTTAGATACCGTAATGATCCTGATAACAGATTTATACGAAGGCGGAAATGAAGCAGAGATGCGAAAAAGAGCAACTCAACTTGTAAACAATGGTGTTCAGCTAATTACTTTACTTGCTTTGAACGATGATGGCGCACCATCATTTGATCACCAGAATGCAGAATTTTTTTCTTCCATTGGGGTTCCGGTTTTGGCCTGTACGCCTGATTTATTTCCCGATCTGATGGCTGCGGCATTAAGTAAACAAGATATTGCGCAATGGGCGGGAACGCATGATATCAAGATAAGATAAGTAACTTTTACATATATGGTTTTGCCAAAAAATGCTTTGCATCATTAAAAATGAATTTCTGAATTAGAATTATGAAGTGCGGGAATCTCATATAAAAAATTGCGCTGCGAATGCCTGTTTTATCATTTTCGATCATTTGAGTTCAAAAAATAACTGTTAAATAATAACTTGAAACTGATATTTGCACTGAGGCATTCATAGCTTGTTTAGAAATAATTAATTTTTGAAACTTTGAACGATTATTGTGTCTGGCAAAGTGATTAACAAAGCTTTTTAATTTTCCGGCGGTAGTATGAGAAAAACAGATCTTTGTCAGAACTTCGAACCTGGCTTTCCGTTTTACTTTCAGATCAGCAAAAAATGAACCTTGCAAACTTAAATCTCGATGCCTTATATACCTTTTTGGATACCTGTACTGCTAATCCGGCCTTAAAAGAAAAGATACAAAAAGAAATCACCGCACGCATTCCAGCCAATAAGAAATATTCACGCGAGTATCTTTACAGTGTAAATATAGTTGGTAAAAAAGCGCTGTTTATTTATTTTATCCCTGAATCACAATCGTTTACAAAATATGGCCGTAAAATAACAGTGAATCTTTTTCTTGATGATGAAACAAGGAATGAATTAGCTGAAAATTATGCTGCAAAGCCTGCTGTAAGAACGCACGGATGGATAAAAGCAGAATCACTTGATCCAATGGAATTAGATGATGATCTTCGGAAAGCATTAAAATCAAATGGATTTAACACCGTGGATATAATGCTTGTTACCTGGGAGTAATTTTCTGCTTCTACTTAATACCGAAAAGTTTCTTCGCGTTGGCAGTGGTTTTTTCGGCAGTAAAATCTACATCAGCTTCTAAAACATCGGCCAATTTCTGTACAACATTTACCAGGTAAGCGCTCTCATTACGCTTGCCGCGGTATGGAACCGGTGCCAGGTAAGGTGCATCTGTTTCAAGCACCAGGTTATCCGCACTAAAGCCTGCAAGTGCCTTATCAAGCCCGCCGTTTTTAAAAGTTACCACACCGCCAATTCCCATATAAAAACCTATATCGGCAACTTTTTTAGCATCATCATTCGTACCGGAGAAGCAATGGAAAACACCTCGCAGTTTTCCATCTCTCGCCTCATCTTTCACAATTTCAAATGCATCTGCAAAGCTATCGCGTGTATGCATGCTTACCGGTAAATCCAGCTCCTTGGCCCATTGCAGCTGCCGGCGGAAAGCATTTTTTTGCTGTTGTATATATGTCTTATCCCAATAATAATCGAGCCCTATTTCACCTACACCAATAAATTTTTCCGGCGATTTAAATAATTCTTTTTCAATCTGCCTTAACTGCTTTTCATGATCATCCTTTACATAGCAGGGATGCAGGCCCATCATTGGCAGGCACGCAGCATTTCTGGCGCTAAGCGCATATAGCGGCGCTATGCTGTCCGCATCTATATTAGGTAAAAGAAAATGAGTTATGCCATTATGTTTGGCGCGAAGTAGCACATCATCAATATCTTCCGCAAATTCTTCAAGGTATAAATGGCAATGTGTATCTATCATAAGTAAAAAGATGTTTTATACGAAAAATGATATCAGAGAAAAAAATAATTCATATTATTTCATCAAAATTAATACCCTCCACTAAAATATGTAAACTGAAGATTTAATTTTTCTTCATATGAATCAAAACGTTTTTCATTTGGATTATATAAAATCCCTGCATATATAGTATTGCTAAAAAATACTTTTACGTTAAATTGGGGGTTGCACCCGCTGGCGATTAATGGATTGTAATATGCGGTTTTTGCTGTTGAAAAAAAAGAAATTGGCAATTTATTTTGCATTTTACAGCCTTATTTTTTAAACTTGAATTTAAGAATTTACATTATAAAAAATAAGTAAGCTTGGTGATGAAAGTATGAAATAATTGAGGAAGATAGATTTAAAAACATTATTTTCAAAATATTGGCATTTCTTATTACCAGGTAATATCATAACTTCTGCATACTAAAAATTATGGAAACCGTTAAAAAACAATTGCCAGTAAAGCTGGAAGGTCATGAAACAGATCGGCTTATTTTCAGGAAACTTAGGCTGGATGATTTAAACGATATGCTGCCATTTTTTGAATCGGAGAAAGCAATGGAATTCTTTAAATCTCCGCTTTTGCCAAAGAATCACGCGCTTGAATGGTTACAACGGCAGCTAAACAGGTATAATACTTTTGGTGACGGGCTGTATGGTTTGTTTTTAAAAGAAACACATGCGCTTGCCGGAATGTGTGGTTTTATTTGGCAGGAAGTTGACGGCAAAGAGGAGCTCGAAATCGGGTATCATTTATTGCCCGATTACTGGAAATTTGGTTACGCTACGGAAGCGGCAACGTATTGCAGAAATCTCGCCCGTAGAAATAAGCTCGCACCAACTATTATTTCCATTATAGATATTCATAATATTAACTCTCAGCATGTAGCCATGCGCAACGGCATGCATCGCGAAAGGCAAACTATTTTTAAAGGAATCCCAGTATATATTTACAGGATATCACTGCAATAAGAATTTAAAAAGCGCGCAAAACAAAAAATGCTTTGAGATTTATACCTCAAAGCATTTTTTGTTACTTGTATATATGCAGAATTACTGCTTCACATATTTATCGAGCCAATCGAAGAAAACGCGGTGCCAGAGCATGCTGTTCTGCGGTTTGCTCACCCAGTGATTTTCATCCGGGAAATACAAAAAACGGCTCGGAATTCCTTTTATCTGCGCTGCTGTAAATGCTTCCAGGCCTTGCGTAAGCGGAACACGGAAATCTTTCTCGTTATGAATTACCAGCATTGGCGTGTTCCAGTTCTTCACGAAGTTGTGCGGCGAGAATTTATCGTATGGTGAAGGATTTTCCCAGTACGGGCCTTTCTGATCGTTATTGGCGAAGAACATTTCTTCCGTACTGCCGTACCAGCTTTCCATATTAAACATACCACAATGTGAAATAAACGCTTTGAACCTGCCCTGGTGATTGCCGGCCAGCCAGTAAACAGAGAAACCGCCAAAGCTCGCGCCCACAGCGCCAAGCTTGTTTTTATCTATAAAACGTTCTTTGGAAACATTATCAATCGCGCTTAAAAGATCTTTCATTGGCTGCCCACCGTAATCGCCGATAATTGCATCGTTCCACTCCTGCCCGAAACTTGGTAAACCACGACGATTTGGCGCTACAACTACATAACCTTTCGCTGCCATTAACTGGAAATTCCAACGGGTAGAAAAGAACTGGCTCACTACGCTTTGCGGACCTCCCTGCGCGTAAAGCAGCGCCGGGTAACGCTTGGAATCATCGAAATTCGGCGGGTAAATTACCCAGGTTAAAATCTGTTTTCCATCGGTTGCGGTAACCATGCGTTTTTCTATACGGCCCCAGGTTACGCTTTCCAGCAGATCTTTATTGGTAAAAGTAAGCTGTGTTTCTGTTTTTTTATCAGGATCAATAGTGAAAAGCTCATTCGGCATCATCATGCTCATTTTAGCGCCAACAACTACATGTTTTCTGCCATCTACCGCCGCAACCAAAGCGTTGTAATCATGATCGCCATTGGTTAATTGCTGTATGGATGGAGATTTTTTTGATAATTGTACCGAATAAGAAAAAACCTGCTTTGTGGCCTGTATAGGGCTAATGAAATAAATCGCTTTGCTGTCGCCTGCCCAGGTTATTGCTTCAACCGTCTGGTCCACATTTAAAGTAGCATCAATCACCTGGCCGGTTTTAAGGTTACGAACCATTATCCTGTTTTTATCTGCTTCGTTACCAGCGCGCTCCATACTTAAATAAGCGATATACTGGCCATCCGGCGAATAAGCAGGCTCCACATCATAACCAAGATTGCTTGTGGTAATATTTTCCTCTTTACCGGTAAGTATGTTGTAGATGAAAATATCGCTGTTTGTGCTTTTTGCGTACTCGGTTCCGCGCTGCTTTTTGCAAACATAAGCAAATGAGTTTCCATCAGGGTTCCAGGCTATTGACTCATCACCACCGAAAGGTTTTACCGGCGCATTATAAGGCTGTCCGGCTAAAATATCTTTTCCTTCGCCGCTTACGCCGCCATCGTTATAAGCAATAAAAAACAAATGGCTGTATTTGCCGGTGTTCCAGCTATCCCAGTGGCGGTAGTTCAGCTCATCATAAATACGGCCTGTGGTTTTATCAAGATCCGGATACAGCTGCTGCACGGTTTTATCTACCTGTACTTCCTGCGCGTAAACCAGGTAATTTCCTTTCGGGGAATATGAAAATAAATCTATACCGCCTTTTATTTGCGTAACCTGCTTTTTATTGTTTCCATCCGGGTCCATTTCAAAAAGCTGCGCTTCGCCATCTTTTACAGCCAGGTAACCGATTTTTTTACCATCGGGCCTCCAGCGTGTGTGGAAAGCGTTTACTGTTGCATCTGCAATTACTTTAGGCTCGCCGCCGGTTGCAGGAACAATATAAACCGTATTGGGACTTTTGTTGGCTTTTACATCGGTATTGCGCACGCCGTAAACTACCATTTTACCATCGGGCGAAATGCGCGGATCAGACAAACGGCCGAATTTCCAAAGAATTTCTTCAGTTAAAGGCTGCTGGGCTACAACAGCGGCAACATTGAATAAAAATAATAAGAGGATGCTTATTCGTTTCATAATAAGTTTTTATAATAGCTGGCAAAAATGCAAAAAACTATTCAAAAACTTACTTAAAATTAGTTAAAAGAAGAAATATAGAAATGCAAATAAGCGAAGTATTTTTTTACTTATAAATATATGGATATTGGTTTGGTTTTTTGCTAATCAATCAGCTGCCATACTTCATGGTGGAATAATTCCATACGTGTTATACCATGTTTTACGGTATAATATAAATTAAATGTCTTGCTTCGACCTCGGTTGGAAAATAAATTTACCTGATAATAAAATTTGCTATTAAGTTTTAATTCTGAATAATAACCGCCATAGCTTATTCTGTTTATTCTAGAAAATTGATCATCTAATTCTTCTTTAAGCAAATAAATATTTAAACTACCGCTACCTTCACTACCTTCGACTATAAACTTCAAATCATAACCAATCCTATCCGCTTTATATAGTATGGAATAAGTTTCGGCATATTTTTCATAAGAGCAGTAGTCATTAATTTGTGAATTTCCAATACTTATTGTGTCATATACTTTCCCTTGTCCAATGTAGGTAATTGTATCAGCTTTACCAGTACTATCCGTATGCAGAAAGCGCAAAGTATCGGTTCCCGTATATGGCACTTTTTCTATAGCATCACCTGAAATAAGATAAAATTCATCTTTATACATGCTGCAATCTTCTTCTTTTCTACAGCTATAAATAAGTGTTATTAAAATTATAAAATAAAATAAGTATCGCATAGTGTTGATTTAAAGTCAAATGTAAATAATTATTTTTCAATAATGCAAGAAAATAATAAAATATTTTTATTATCAAAGCATTTTTATAGCATATTATATATGGAAACGACAGCTAAAATACATGTTTATACATATAATTTTGTTTGGTTTGGTTCAAGTTTAATCAATCAGCTGCCATACTTCATGGTGGAATAATTCAATCCGTATAATGCCATGCTTTACGGTGTAGTATAAATTAAAGGTATAGCTATTGCCTCTTTTAGCAAATACGTTTACCTGGTAATAAAACTTATCATTAAGTTTTAATTCAGGATAATAGCCGCCATATTCTGTCCAGTTAATCGCGAAAATTAATGCCCTTAGTTGTTCATTTTTTAAAACAACACGGATTTCATCAGTTGCATCTACCTTAAAAGTGAAATCGTAACCTGGTTTATCAGCTTTAAAAAGTATGGTGTAGGTTTCGGCATAGTTCTGGTAAACGCAATATTTTTCTTTTACAGAAGGCTCTAATGCTACTTTGCTAAATACTTTGCCCTGCCCTATGTAAGTAATAGTATCTGCCGTGCCTGTACTATCGGTATATAAAAAGCGCAAGGTATCGGTTCCTGTATAAGGTACTTTGGCTTTTGCATCTTCGGTTATTGGATGAAACTGATCTTCATATTTGCCGCAATCGGGCTTTTTTTCTTTGCGGCAGGCAGTTAATATTATAAATAGTACAAAGAGGATATTTATCCGAAGCATAGATAACTGTTTAACCAAAACATAACATTGCTTTTTTTAGAACGTACTGTTATGCTTATTATTTTCGTTTTGATAATAATTATAACACTATAAAAACAAAATACCTTTTGCCCGGATGGAATAAGCCTGGCGGCTTTGGGCAAAAGGTATTTTCAGGGGTTGGTATATATGGCACCTATCGCACCATATAAAGTACTTAAATTTTATAATTGGCTACCCGCGTATAAACAGATTTTTTTACTTCGCTTATCTCATAATATACCCTTCAAAGGGAAAAACCTAAACCTTCTCCGCAAGGATAATGGTTGATTTGAGATAGACTGTTACGGCTTATATGCGGACAGCCAATTAAAAGCATATGGATTGTGTAATTGTGTTGTGTTTTATCAGGAATTTATGAGCCGCATGGCTGTTTCGTAGATCCTGGTATCCTGCAGATCTACAAAAGTACCTGTCGGGCTATGTTCGTAATGTGCGCCGGTAAATCCGCCGTGATCGAAATGCAGCGAACCAAAATAATTGCGTACTGTCTGCACATCGGTTCCTACTTCATCAGCAATTTTTTCCAGGCTGCCGTGCGGCAAGCTGTCTTTCACTTTGCGTAATTCATCAAAGGTTATAATCATAGCTTCTGGGATTTGATTTGGTTAAATGATTTAAAGAACTTCCATAACAAATGTAATAAATCTTAAACCAAAATCCAAATGTTAAGCTATTTATTTTTAAGCTTTTATGAATTTTTACGGCTCGGTTTTTGCTTACTTGCGAAGGTAAACCTGCCTGCCGCTGCTGTATGTTTCCAGCACTTTTGTATTTAAAACCTGCGGCAATTCCACCTGCATAATATCTTTATCCAATAGCACAAAATCGGCTATTTTACCCTTTTCTATGCTTCCTTTCTGCTTCTCTTCGAAGTTGGAATAAGCTGCCCATATCGTCATGCTTCGCAAAGCTTCTTGCCGTGTTAAGGCATCTTCCGTTCTGAAACCATTCTCTGGAAAACCTTTCGCATCCTGCCTGGCAACTGCGGCATAGAAACCCAGAAGCGGATTTATTCCTTCTACGGGAAAATCGCTTCCACCAGCCAAAACCGAAGCATTTATTAAGAGTTGCTTATATGCGTAAGCGCCATTCATACGGTTTTTACCTAAACGGTCTTCCGCCCAATACATATCGCTGGTGGCATGCGTTGGCTGTACGCTTGGTATAATATTATAATCTTTGAAAAAATGAAAATCGTTTGCATTTACAACCTGCGCGTGTTCAATTCTCCATCGGCGATTGTTGTTTTTCCCTAAAACCTGGGCGTATGTTTTTAAAAGCCAGCGGTTGGCCGAATCTCCAATACAATGCGTGTTCATCTGGTAATCGCTTGCCTTTATTTTATTGGCTACATCCTGGAAATATTTTGGCGGGCTGATGAGAAAACCATGTGTCTCAGGCTTATCACTATATGGATGCAGCAGGCATGCGCCGCGAGAACCAAGTGCGCCATCGCCATAAATTTTAAATGAGCGCACATTCAGCCAATCAGTTGCATATATGCCTTTGCTCAAAAATGCTTTAAAATTCTCCTCAGTTGGGTTCAGCATGGCGTAAACACGCATTTGCAGCTGGTTTGCTTTCTGTAAAGAATCTATCAGTAAAACCACCTGCTTATCCAATCCTGCATCGGAAACCGTTGTTAAGCCTACACCAAAACAATCCTGCTCAGCTTTTTGGAGCGCTTCAATTTGCTGGTTTCTTGTTGGCTTGTTGATGAGCTTTTGTACGCTGTCTGCCGCATTATCCAGTAAAACACCGCTTAGTTTTCCGTTGATCTTAACAATATCACCGCCGGTAATTTTGGTATGAATATCGAATTTTGCCTGGTCAATCGCATCCTGGTTTACCAAAGCAGCATGACCATCTACCCTGCTCAGATACATTGGCCGGCCGGGAAATAATTTATCGAAAGTATCTTTTACAGGAAATGATTTCTCATCCCAGTCGTTCTGATCCCAGCCTCGGCCAACCAGCCAGCCTTCCGGGTGATCTTTTGCGTAATCTGTAACGCGTTCTACAACTTCATTAAAAGATTTTGTGCCTACCAGGTCTATATTGTTGCTGTTTAAACCGTAGAAATAAAAATGGCAGTGCGCATCAATAAATCCCGGGAAAACTGCTTTGCCTTGCGCATCTTTTACTTCGGCTGCATCGTACTTTTTAAGTATTTCATCGCTTGTACCGGTTTCAATAAACTTACCATCTTTTACAGCAAATGCTTCTGTAACGGTTAATAAAGAATCTACCGTATAAACCTTTGCGTTATAAACAATTAGGTCGGCCTGATTTTTTGAGCAGGAATAAAAAACCAGTAAGGCAGCACAGCTTAAAAAACGTAGAATTTTCATAGGCTGCAAAGATGAAATTAATTTATCATTGCGCCAAAGCAGCCTAAAGCATTTTCAATTCCGAAATAATATGAAGATTTGATTTCCGGTTTATTTCTATTTTTAATAATTATTTATTAATAGAATATCCGTTTGGTAGAAATATTTGCTTAATTAACCTCTCCGCCCTTCGGGCACCTCTCCTGAATCAGGAGAGGAGTGCCGCTCTGACTGTAAGATTATCTTTAAGACTTTAATTTCTTCTGGCGTGCTGAATATTAGTTTAAAAATAATTTCTACTGGTATTAATAAGCGTAAACCAGGTTCAGCGATTTGGTAAAGCTAATGGCGCAGATGTAAAGAAACATCAGAAAAACACCAATTCCGGCTACACGGTTAAAGGTTTTGAAAGCATAATCGCCCAAAAAAGCCGATGCTATGAGCAGACCGAGCTTTACAACAAACCACAAGCCTTCGCTGAAATCGTAATGGAAACCGAGGTAAATGCCGGTAATTACTGTAACTGCCAGCAAAACAACATTTAAAGCACGTGTTCGCTCGGAGTAAAGCAGCAGGTTTTCTTCATTTCCGCTCCACAAATGGTACAGCCGCCAAAGCAGCAAAACAAAATAAAGTCCAACAACGGCTAAATGTATATATAATAGTATTGAATAGGTATCTTTCATAATTTACTTCCTTCTCTTACCTCACAAAAAACAAATGGGGCTTAAATGTTTAATCTGGAATAAGTTTGGAGAAATTGGCTGATAGCTTATCTATTGCTCCTGACAATTGCCGGCAACCAAATTAATAATAACCCGATTTCTGCAATTCCATCGAGCACATAAACACCGGAAATCCTGTCCACCCAGGCATAATAAAAATCTATAATACAAAAACTTATAATAGATGCGATGGCCAGGATTTTTATTTCAGCACTAACACGTTTATGATATGCGGCAGAAAGCAATGCCAGGCTTATAGCTACAATCAGCAAAGCTACCATGCGCACCAGCCAGTAATCGGTTTTTGGCCCGGTGATCCAGACAAAACTTGGCATGTGTAGCAGCGGCCATATTCCGGTTATGAAATAATAAATGCCCTGCAGCCAGGCAGCAAAATTTAACAGCTTATATGAAGCATTTTTTTCGACTTGCATATATGGAAAATGTAAAAGTTAGCGATTTGTTAAAAATTGATTTTGTTTAAAATATGTATTTTTAAACAGGTTTTGCCTGTAGTTTCATCTGACCTGTATCCTTCCAGCCTTTAGTGTTTCATAACAAAAGAAAAAAGCCTGCCCGGCATTAGACAAGGCAATGGAAGCAACGCAAAAACCTATTATATTTTATTTGAATTTTCAGAATAATTTTTCTGCGGTTTCAAATCAAATTATTTAAATCCGGAACTTGTCTCCGGCTAATATACAAAAATGCTATTAAAGCCATCAAAAACGCAGTTTTTCAATTTTCAACTGAGTGAAATATCAGGTAAAATATGTTTTTGAACTTCTTAAAATTCAGGCATTTCAATGTTAAACTTTTTGAATTTTTCGGCTTTACTTTGATGTAGAATCGGAAAAGAATGCTGCTGAACACGCACACATACTATTCGCATACTTATGGTACTTTAAGTATTGATGAGCTGGTGAAACTTTGTGCGGATTTTGGCTACCCAAGTGTTTGCTTAACCGATATCAACAACACATGCGCGAGCCTTGATTTTGTAGATGCCTGCAACAAAGCCGGCATAAAGCCTTTGCTGGGAATTGACTTCCGCAACATGGATGATAACGCCAAAACGCTATATATAGGTATCGCGAAAAATGCTTTGGGCTTTTACGAGCTGAACCAGTTTTTATCGGAGCATCTGCACAACAAAAAGCCTTTCCCCACGCGCGCACCGGAATTTGAAAATGTATTCATCATTTATCCTTTCGGCACCATTCCATATAAGCAACTCTCAGAAGGGGCTTTCATTGGCATAAAACCTGAAAATATTTCGCGTTTGATACAGGTTCCGGAAGAATTGCTGAAGAAAAAATCGGTTACTTTGTTTCCCGTAAGCTTTAAAGATAAGAACGATTTTTATCTGCATTGCCTGCTGCGATCTGTTGGTTTAAATACACTTTTAAGCAAGCTGAAACCCGAACAAGCCGGCTCGAGAAACGAATGCTTGATTCCGGTAACTCAGCTTGCAGAAATTTATGGCCGTTATCCGTATCTGCTTCAGAACACGCAAGATTTAATGGACCAATGCGAGATAAATTTCGATTTTAAGGAAGACAAAAACAAGAAGTACTTTTACGATTCTGCGGAGGCCGATTTCCAGAAATTGCGTGAAATGTGCTATATGGGTTTGGGCTGGCGCTATGGAAGAAATACGAAGGAAGCCATTGCGCGGCTGGAAAAAGAGCTTCGGGTAATAAAGGAGAAGAATTTTGTGGCGTATTTTCTCACCGCCTGGGATATTATTGAGTACGCCAAAAGCAAAGGTTATTTCCATGCCGGCCGTGGCAGCGGTGCCAATTCCATAGCCGCGTATTGCCTTGGAATTACAGAAGTTGACCCGATTGCTTTGAACCTGTATTTCGAGCGTTTCCTGAATATGCATCGCTCCTCTCCGCCCGACTTCGATATTGATTTCTCCTGGAAGGACCGGGAAGATATTACGCGCTATATTTTCGAGAAGAACGATTATAAACACACGGCTTTGCTTGGTGCACACAGCACTTTCCAGTTTCGGGCTACAGTTTTAGAGTTGGGAAAAGTATATGGTTTGCCGCCTGCGGAAATAGAGAATTTATCGCGTACAGTGGAAATCGAGCATCGCACAAAAAACAAAAAGAGCAAGCTGCAGCTGGATATTTACAAGGAGAAAATACTGCACTTCAGCGGGCAGCTTATTAAGTTTCCACGGCACTTAACAGTACACGCCAGCGGCATTGTGATCTCCGATAAACCTATGCATTATTACACGGCTACAGATATGCCGCCGAAGGGTTTCGCCACCACGCATTTCGATATGTACACGGCCGATAAATTCAAGCTGCACAAGCTGGATATTCTGAGCCAGCGCGGTTTGGGCCATATAAAGGATTGCATAAAAATAGTGAAGGAAAATCGCGATGAAGATATTGATGTACACAGGATTGCGGATTTCATTAAAGACCCGAATCTGAATGCTTTACTGGAAAAAGGCGATACGATTGGTTGTTTCTATATCGAATCTCCTGCAATGCGGCAGCTGATGCGGAAACTGCGTTGCAAGGACTTCAATACACTGGTTGCAGCAAGTTCTATTATCCGCCCCGGTGTTTCAGATTCGGGTATGATGCGCACCTATATTCAGCGTGTTCGAGAGCCGGAAAAGTACAAGCCCATTCACCCGAAAATACAGGAAATACTTGGCGATACGTATGGTGTAATGTGTTACCAGGAAGATATTATCCGCGTGGCGAACGAGTTTGCGGGAATATCGCTGAATGGTGCCGATGTTCTGCGCCGCGCCATGGCCTGGAAATTCCGCGTAAATACCGGTTTCGATGAAATGAAGCAGGAATACATGGATAATTGCAAAAGCTTTGGTTACCCGGATGATGTTACGGAAGAGGTTTGGCGACAAATGGAAGGTTTTGCAGGATTCAGTTTCTGCAAAGCGCACAGCGCCAGCTACGCCGTTGAAAGTTACCAGAGCTTGTTCCTGAAAACATATTATCCGCTGGAGTTTATGGTGGCTGTCATCAATAATTTCGGCGGCTATTACAATACTGAATTCTATGTAAATGAAGCACGACGTTATGGCGGGAAAATTTTATCGCCATGTGTAAACCAGGGAAAATACCTCACCTGTATTTATGGCGACGCGATTTACATGGGCTTCATCCACATAAAATCCCTGCAAACGGAGCTGGCACAAAACATTGAAACAGAACGCAATAAAAATGGCTTGTATAAAGATTTGGCTGATTTCGCTGAGCGATTACAAGTAGGCCGTGAGCAATTATTGATCTTGGTTCGCATTGGCGCTTTCCGTTTTACGGGCAAAACAAAACGACAATTATTATGGGAAACTTTGCTCTTGACTGCATATAGCACATC
This sequence comes from Bacteroidota bacterium, assembly GCA_036846145.1. GTDB lineage: Bacteria > Bacteroidota > Bacteroidia > CAILMK01 > CAILMK01 > DAIUCM01. The sequence goes on along the minus strand of DAIUCM010000018.1, from coordinate 15,536 downwards.
GCCAAAAAATGCTTTAAAGCAAGCGCTGAACCAATCGGAAAGCTTATTTAAAGAACCGGCAAAAACATTCAATATTCCGCGCATTACACAAAGTTTCAGAGAAGATGCTTTGCAGGAAATTGAATTGCTGGGTTTTCCTTTGTGCTCCAGGTTTTCGTTGCTGAGCAAGCCTGCTCGTGCGGAAATTCGTGCGCAGGATATGCAAAACCATATAGGCAAATCCGTAAAAATGCTTGGCTACCTCACCAACACCAAAAGCAAGAAAACCGTAAAAGGCACTTACATGCAGTTCGGCTCTTTTGTAGATGAAGATGACCAGACTTTTGAAGCTGTTTTGTTCCCACAAGTTTACGCCAAATATCCATTTACCGAAAAAGGTATTTACCTGCTTTGGGGAAAAATTACCGATGATTATGATGTTTATACTTTGGAACTGCAGAAATGGGAACGACTGGATATCAGCTTCGACCCGTCTTTAAAGCATTTTTCCAATGAAGCAGATATGGTGATTGATTTGAGTGATGATGTGAAGCAGGCTGGTGATATTGTGCTGGTGTGATGGAATGCCTCTGTTCTCCTATGGGTTGAAACCCAAAGCAAGTGAAGAATATTTTAGTCTGATTTCGCTGCTCGAAAGTCCTTATACCAATATAGAATGAATTATGCGTAAATAAGGCTGGTTTGTGTGCCACGAAACCAGGGAGTATTACTTCGGAGCTCCGTGGCCTGTGGCTCACAGGACACTTTTAAATACGCACAATTCCTTCTATATTGGCATTAGTTCTTTGCTTTAGCATTTGGCACAATAGAAATTTATTAGTTGAAGTCCCAGGCTCAGCTTACTCACTTATTTCAATCCAAACCGGTGCATGATCACTGCTTTTTTCCCAACCACGAACTTCTTTATCTACACCGGCATTCTTCAATCTTTTTTCGAGTGATTCATTCAGCAATAAATGATCGATGCGCAAACCTGCATTCCTGCCGTACGCATTTCTCATGTAGTCCCAAAAAGTGTAAATGGTTTTATCGGGGTGAAGCTTGCGGAGCGCATCTGTCCAGCCTTGCTTCGTCAGCTCAAAAAAAGCTTCCCGCGTTTCTATTCTGAAAAGCGCATCATCTACCCAGCGTTCCGGCTTATATACATCTTTTTCTGTGGGAATTACGTTGAAATCTCCTGCTAATACAACGGGTTTATTTAACTTCAATAGTTCAGCGGCATGTTTTTGTAACCGGCTCATCCATTGCAGCTTGTAATCATATTTTGGTCCCGGCGCAGGATTTCCGTTCGGAAGGTACAAACAGGCAATATGAATATCATTTACAAGGGCTTCTATAAAACGGCTTTGTTCATCTTCCAAATCTCCGGGCAAACTTCGGTTTACTTCTTCAACAGCATATTTATTACTAAGAATAGCCACGCCATTCCAGCTTTTTTGTCCGTGCCATATACCTTTGTAACCTGCTTCTTCCAACACTTTTACAGGAATTTTATCACCAAGCGCTTTCAGTTCCTGCAAGCAAACCACATCCGGCGCAAATTCTTCCAGCCAGCGGAGTAAAACTGGTAATCGCGCATTGATGCCGTTTACATTATATGTTGCTATTCTCATGGATTCGAATTTAGGTAAAGCGCTACAAAATAACGAGGGAAGTTTTTACACTCGTTTAGTGAACGAGGGAAGAAATACGGCAAAACTACTCTTGTTGAGTTTTTTTAGGTAAGACGTTCTTTAATTATTATTACCAATTTATAATAATTACCTTTCAACTTATATTCTTAATATTGCATTTCACGCTATTTGAAACGCAATGCCTACAAAATTCTTCACCAACCAGGACGAAAACAGCTTACTTAAAAAATTTGAAGGTGTTTTAACACATATTGAGTCGCTGAGACATTTCGATGCGTTGGTTGGTTATTTTCGAGCTTCGGGTTATTTTAAGGTAAGGGCATTTCTAGACAAGATACCTCAAATCCGTATTTTGGTTGGTATTAATGTTGATCAGCTCATTCAGAAGCACCATGAAGATGGCAGATTATATCTTGAAACGCCACAGGAAGCGAAGACTAAGCTACTTACAGATATTATAGCTAACATTCAAGAGGCTGATTATGATGAAATTACTGAGAAAGGAATAATACAGTTTGTTAAGGATATTGAAAGTAAAAAAATTGAATTACGAACACATCCACGAAAAACAATCCATGCAAAAGTATATATCTTTAGGCCGGTGCCTTTTAATGAATATGCACCTTGCGAAGTAATTACCGGTTCATCAAATTTAACCGATTCAGGACTTGGTGCTAACCCGGAATCGAATTACGAATTCAATGTTTGTTCGCGTGATTATGACGATGTAAAATTCGCCACAGATGAATTCGAAAAACTATGGGCAGAGGCAGTGCCACTTTTACAGGCCGATGCGGGAGATATTAAAAGAAGTACTTACCTAAAAGACGATTATACGCCATTTGAGCTATATATGAAAATGCTGATGGAGTATTTTGGAAAAAGGGTAGAATATGACCCGTATAACATTGACCTTTTATTGCCTGATAAGTACAAACGCCTGAAATACCAAAGTGATGCGGCCAACCAGGGTTACGCCATTATGATGAAACATAACGGTTTTATCCTTGCAGATGTAGTAGGTTTAGGTAAAACCATAATTGCATGCATGATCATTAAAAAATTCATTTATGAAAACGGAACACATACACGAATTTTGGTAGTTGTTCCGCCCGCACTTGAACCAAATTGGGTAAGAACAATTGAAGATTTTCATATCAAAAACCACTTTGAATTTATCACTATTGGCAGTTTACACAAAATTCTTAATGAGGACGATTATAAATATTCCACTGCTGATAAATTTGATATGATTGTTGTTGATGAATCACATAAATTCCGCAACAATTATACAGATATGTATATTGCACTGCAGGAAATATGCAAAACTGCCAGAAGCAGACCTGCAGAAAATGGAGATACACGCAAGAAGGTAATTCTGATTTCTGCAACACCGCTGAATAACAGACCTGAAGATATTGAAAACCAGCTTTATCTTTTCCAGGACAGCCGAAGCACGACGTTGGAAAGTATTCCAAACCGAAACCTGAAAGAATATTTCAAACCAATTAATGAGCAATATAAGAAACTGGCCTCCGCCAAAAATCTGAATATTAGAAAGCTAAAACAACTTTTCCAGCAATTGCGTGATGATGTAGTTGAACCTCTGGTAATAAGGCGAACACGGACAGATATTGAAAACGATCCCGCTTATTTGGAAGATTTAAAAAATCAACAAATTATTTTCCCAAAAGTAAAAGATCCGGAATCGGTTTATTACAACCTGGATGGAAAGCTTGCTACATTATTTTTTGAAACTGTTTCTCTAATTACAGGCCTGGATGAATATGGAAATGAGGTAGAAGGACTAGGCTATTACAGGTATCGTGCAATTGAATTTCTGGCAGATGAAGACAACCGGAAAATATATGGCGATGTGAAATCTATTTCCGGCAGGTTGAGCGCTATTATGAAAACTTTGCTGGTGAAACGCCTTGAGAGCAGCTTTTACGCTTTTAAGCAAAGCTTGAAAAGAGCGCAAAAGGCTATTAATAACATGCTGGAAATGTTTGAAAAGGACCGAGTATTTATAGCGCCGGACCTGGACATAAACAAAATGCTGGAAGAAGGTAAAAGTTACGAAGAGATTGAAGAACGGATAAACCAGAAAGGCGGCAACAACAGGGAATTTACCAAGAACGATTTTAAGAAGGATTTTCTAAAACTTTTGCAAAGCGATAAAGAAAAAATAGATGACCTTGTTGAACGCTGGAATAAAGTACATAAAGACCCTAAACTTAACAAGTTTGCCGAGCAAATTAAAGGTGAGTTCTTTAACAAAAAGAAAAATAAAAGTGGCAAGCTTGTAATCTTTTCAGAGTCTAAAGAAACTGCGGAAGAATTAACAAAGTGCCTGAAAGAGATTGCCAATTATAATGTATTGATGGTAAGCGCTGAAAACAGGAAAGCAGTAGAGAAGATTTTGCGCGAAAACTTTGACGCCAATATTGATGAAGAAGACTGGAAAAATGACTATGATATTGTTATAACCACCGAAGTTTTGGCAGAAGGTATTAACCTGCACAGGAGCAATTTAATTGTAAATTATGATGTGCCGTGGAATGCCACCAGGCTTATGCAGCGTATTGGCCGTGTTAACAGGATTGGCTCCCGAGCAGATAGAATTTACGTTTATAATTTCTACCCATCCGCACAAGGTGATGAACAAATTAAACTGGTTAATAATGCGCTAAGAAAATTGCAGGCATTTCATACGGCTTTTGGTGAGGACAATAAAATATTTTCTTTACTGGAAGAAAAAGGTGAAGGAGCACTTTTTGGTAATAAAATACAGAAAGAAGAAAACCTGATCCTAAATTATCTCATTGAGCTGCGTGAGTTTAAGAGAAAAAACCCGAAGCGCTTTGCTGAAATAAGCAAAATTCCTAATAAAGCCAGGTGTGGTCGCGAAACAAACCCGGAACAACAACTGGTAATTTGGGAAGCCGAAGGCGACGAAATAAATTATCCTTTAAACAACACTTCCGTTTCATATTTAAAAAGTGATAATCATCCGGGTATTTTTTGCCTTGTTACACAGGATATGATTGTAAGGGAGCTTAATTTTCTGCAGGCTGTAAAAATTTACAAAGCCGAGGAGAGCGAGAAACCTGTTTCATTACATTCTTTTCATCATGAACAGGCGCAAAAAGGGCTGGCTTATTTTAAATCCGAAAAAAATCAGCAGAATGTGCAGAGCATTTCTAAAAAGAACTTAAGCCCTGTAGAGAACAAAGCTATGGCCAATTTAAACTGGGCAAAAAAGTTTGCACAAACCGAGCAAAAGAAAAATGCACTTGCACGCGCTTACAAGCTGGTGGAAAGCGGCATGTTCGCCACCAAAGGATTTCCAAAGCAGGTAAACGATTTTTTTACCGTAAACCAAAAAATAATGGCCAAAGATACGCCTGCTTTTATAGATAATTTATTTGTGGAGATTTTAGACCGTATGGATCTTTCTTCCAACTTGGAAAATAACAATGAAAGTAAAAAGAGCTTTAACGGGCTGATAAACCCACAAATAGTTTTAACACAAAGTTTTGTCTAAATTCAACACACCATAAAAAACCATGGCCGCAAACCGCTTACACCTGCAAGCCGCACTGCAAAAAAAATACGACAGGTTTTTTTTCGCGAAAGATGTTCTGAAACCTGTTTTTGGGCAAACATTTACTTTATATGCCAACAGCATTAATGCGCCTGTTGCGCCCAATAAAAGCGAGCAGGAAGTAATTTCTGAGGTAAGTATATATGGGAAAATTGAGCTGGAAGATGCTACAGATATTACCTGCTACGAAATTATTCTGCAGCCGGCAGTACAAATACAGAACAGCAAAGTTGCCATACAACAATATGTACGCAAGCTTTTACCTGCGGGCCAGGCGGCGCTTATTAATTTTATTTCGCCGCGAAACACAAATGTATGGCGTTTTACGCTGGTAGCCAAAGACACAGAAATAACCGAAAAAGGGATAAAAGAAAAATCTACCAATGCGCGGCGCTATACGTATCTGCTTGGGCCAAATGAAACCTGCCGCACTGCTGCGGAAGCATTTGAAAAGCTTGGAAACGAAGAAGAAATTACTTTCGAGAAGCTGGTAGCGGCATTTAGTGTAGAAAAACTTAGCAAGGCTTTTTTTGATGAATATACGCGCCATTACAACAACTTCTGCAACTATTTGCAGGAAAGCCCGTACCGTAAAAGTGTTTTTAACATAACAATACCAACCAGCGCTACACAAGCTGAAAAGGACAAAGCCTGCAAACCCATAAGAGATTTTACCAAAAAATTGCTTGGGCGTATTGTGTTCCTGTATTTTGTACAGAAGAAAAACTGGCTCGGCGCAAGCGATACCAATTATACCGATGGCGAAGCCAATTTTATAAAACTGCTTTTTAAGCAAAGTGGCGAGAATGAAGCATTTTACAGCGTTTGGCTAAGCAAGCTTTTCTTTGAAACGCTGAATAAGGAGCGGAAGGCAGATGACTTTACATTACCCAACGGAAAAACGGTAAAAGTGCCTTATCTGAATGGCGGCTTGTTTGACAGGGAAGAATATGATGATAAAATACTCACTTTCCCGCCGGAACTTTTCCACAATAAAACGTACGAAGATGTAATACTTACTGATAAAAACAAGGCGGCGGCACGTGGTTTCCTCGATTTTTTAAATGCTTTTAACTTTACCGTGCATGAGGACAGCCCCGATGACCATACCGTTGCGGTGGACCCTGAAATGCTTGGGCATATTTTTGAGAACCTGCTGGAAGATAATAAGGACAAAGGCGCCTATTACACACCCAAAGAAATTGTGCATTACATGTGCCAGGAAAGCCTTACCGAATACCTCAGCACGCATTTAAGTAAGGAATATACCGTTTACCTTGAACTGGGTAAAGACCAGCTGGAGCTTTTTGGTAACGAAACGCGTAAAGGCCAGCTTAGCCTTATTGAAGAACTGGGCGATAAAGCGCTGAACCACGATGATGTGGCGCATATTGTAAAACACAAAGACGTAAGCAATTTAACCGATCCGCAACTGAAACGTATTGGCGAATTGCTGGATGCGGTAAAGATCTGCGATCCTGCCATTGGCTCAGGCGCTTTCCCTATGGGTTTATTGCAGGAAATTTTTGCCATAAAAGCTGTAATTGCTTACGAGCTTAACGAAAAATGGAAACCCGCCGAAGTAAAAGAAAACATTATACAAAATAGTATTTACGGCGTAGATATAGAAAAAGGCGCGGTAGATATTGCACGGCTGCGCTTTTGGCTGAGCCTGATTGTAGATGAACCCAAACCCAAAGCATTGCCGAACCTTGATTATAAAATTGTAGTGGGCAACAGCCTTGTAAGCAAGCTGGATGATGAAATAATTGATATTGACTGGGAAACAGATACCCATGTGTACAACGAAAAAGCCAAAGCGCTGAAAGAAAATATTAAAAACACGCTGGAAAAACTGTACAAAAAAGAGAAGCAGTATTTTGATTTTGAAGGAGATAAAGCGCCGCTGAAACTGGAGATACGAAACCTGAAAATAGATATTTTACAAAACCAGTTGCGGCTTATGACATATATACATGAGCTAAAAAATGCCTCTCAAGTGAAACTTTTTGAAGCAAGCGTTAAAGAAAAACAGCAGCAGGCGGAAAACAAGCTGAAAGTAGCCGCCTACAACCAAACTGTACAAAAGCTGGAAAACTTAAAGGCAAAGCCTAATGAACCGCTGCGTTTTTTTGACTGGAAACTGGATTTCCCAGAAATAATGAACGAGCAAATCGCTAAAAATAAAGGTTTTGATATTGTTATTGGAAATCCGCCATATGTGCAATTACAAAAAATTAAACCTATTTCAGAAGAATTAAAAAAACTAAAATTTTACACTTATAATGCAACTGGCGATATATATTGTATTTTCTATGAAGTTGGATATTCTGCATTAAAACCTAACGGAGTGCTTGCATATATAACTTCCAATAAATGGATGAGAGCTGGATATGGAGATAAACTTAGAGACTTTTTTATAAATTATACAAATCCAATTAAGCTTATTGATTTTGCAGGTCATCAAATATTTAAAACTGCTACTGTTGATGCAAATATTTTGTTGATAAAAAAAGAAAAAAATAGAAGTATTACGCAAACCTGCACCATAAAGGATGATTATAATAGCCGAATTAATTTGAGCGATTATTTTAGGCAGAATTATAAAAAAAATTCTTTCTTAGAGAAAAAAAGCTGGGTAATTAATAACGAAGTTGAATTAGAAATTAAAAAGAAGATAGAAAGCGCTGGAAAACCTTTAGTAGAATGGGACATAAATATTTACCGTGGAATTTTAACTGGATATAATGAAGCATTTATAATTGATAATGCTACCAGAGACAAATTAATAAAAGCATCACCAGAAAATGCTGAAATTATACGACCGATTTTAAGAGGCAGAGATATTCAAAAGTATAGCGCAAAAAGCGAATTGTATATTATTGCCCCACATAATGGATATACCAATTCGAAAGGTGAAATGGTTGAGGCTGTAGATATAAATAAATATCCAGCCATAAAATCACATTTAGACAAATATTGGAAAGAGCTATCGAAACGACAAGACAAAGGCAAGACACCATACAATTTAAGAAGTTGTATTTATATGGAGGATTTTTCTAAACAGAAAATTATCTATCCGAATATGACCAAATTTCTGCCATTTTATTTTGATTGTGACGGATATTACACCAATCAAAAGTGCTTTATTATTACGGGAAAACAATTAGCATTTTTATCTGCATTTTTTAATTCGTCATTATTTAAATATTGTTTTAAGGATAATTTTCCTGAGCTACAAGGAGGAACGAGAGAGTTAAGTAAAATATTCTTTGAAAAACTTCCTGTTATAACAATTTCAGATGAGTTGAACTTAATATTTGAAGAAAAAGTGCTTGAAATTCAAAATTTTAAAAGAAACGGATTAAACACAAAAGAATTAGAAATTGCTCTTGATCATTTAATTTTTGAATTATATGACCTAGAACAAAATGAGCGTGATGCAGTTGGATTTATAGAAATAAAGTAATTTAAAAGTCTTTTTTTAAGTATTTTATTTCTTCTTCTGTAAGATAAAAAAGTTTAAATATTTCCATATCAATTGCTTCTTCAAAAGCTGAAATATCAGTATTCCCTCGTGATAAAGCATTAATACATTGATCAACTAAAGTTACAATTTTTTGCTTTTGGCTTTCATCTGCATTTGGAATATATAAAGGTTCTAGAGCTTGTACACTAGTTATTACATCGCCCGTTCCAGTTTTTGGTGAGTTATTTAGTAATTCTATTTTACTTACAGTCGAATTTAAATATCCCAATAAAAATTTTAAATCTTTTCCGGTTGCAAAACATGTACTATCTAAGCAAAAAGCACCACTTTCATCATAAGAGAATCGCAAGACTGATCCAATTCTTTTCCATACAATTTTCTGTTTAGAAAAATCCTCCCAATAACTTATACTATCTTGAGTTTCAAACCATTTATTGCTTGTTTTCTTTCTTGCCCCTGGTTTACCTGTTTGTTCTAGCCTGTCTTTCCCAAACGATAGTAAATGTTCTTTAACTACAGGATAATCGTCAATATTTAATTTCAAACTTGGGAATGTTGAAATTATATATAAATCTTGCCAGTCAGCTTTATACTTTTGAATATCTCTGCCTCTTAAAATCGGTCAAATAATATATGCAACTTTGAAGTAAAAATGATATACGGTTACATTCGTGTTAGCACTGATAAGCAATCAACAGAAAATCAAAAATTTGAAATTCAAAAATTCTCAAAACAGCGATCTATAAAAATTGATGAATGGATTGAAGAAACGATCAGTGCAACTAAAAAACTTGATGATAGAAAATTTGGTCAGTTGCTAAACAAAATGCAAGATGGCGATACATTGATAGTGACCGAGTTATCTCGCTTAGGACGAAATCTTATGCAAATTATGAGCATTTTACATGATTGTATGGAAAGAAATCTAATGGTTTTTACAGCCAAAGAGAAGTATGAACTAGGTAATAATATAAACTCCAAAGTTTTAGCATTCGCTTTCGGGCTATCAGCTGAAATTGAACGAAACTTAATTTCACAACGAACAAAAGAAGCGCTTGCTAGGAAAAAAGCTGAAGGCGTTATTCTAGGAAGGCCAAAAGGTAGTAAATCCAAATGTTTAAAATTATCAGGAAAAGAGAACGAAATCAGACAGCTTCTTGAAAAGAAAGTTTCAGCAAGCGCAATTGGAAGAATACTCGGTGTACATAGATTAACAGTTTCAGCGTTCTTAAAAAAAATGGATAAATAATCACAAATAAGTAAGTTTGAAAAAGCATTTTTTAGCCTTGGCATATATGGAAACCGAAGTAATTTTAAATCTCTGGTATGTTGCAGATCAAAGCGGCCTTGTTTTGTCGCTGAAAGGCCGCGCTTATGTTGCAGAAGGTACAGAAAAAGATAAGCTCGCCTTATTGCATTCCCGCGCGCTGCTCGATTATAAAATTGCGCAGGATTTTCCCGTTCCCGAAAAATACAATACCAAAAATGCGTTTTTTGGCATAAATGGTTTGTACATGAGCGAGGTGAACGACCCAAACATGCAGCCATATATTTTTAAAGAAGTTATCAACGGGCTGGAGGAACAGTTTTCCAACATTCGTAAAATGGAAATCCCGCAAACGCCGCTTATTGTTTGCACGCCATTACTCCTAACAGATGATTATGAGCTTATTCCTTTCCCCGGCATGAAAAAACAAAAACTTCCCCAGCTGCACCTGTTTGATGATGTAATATTGCCCGAACCGGATGAAAAATACGCGAAAACACCCGCAGCTATAGAAGACGATAGTGATGAAGATTTTGATGAACCGGAAGAAGATGAAGATGAATTTGAAGACGAGGAAGATGATTCTGATGAGTTTAATATGTACGAAGATTGTGTTCGCGAAAAAGTAACCGAACTCTTCGATACCATTGCTCAGAATGCTGATGATTATAACATTACAGTCGCTAATGCAAAACTTTTACAGGAAATTTCTAATGATTTATCAACTAAAAGCATTTCCGGCCAATACCTTATATGTGCAACAGAGCATTTCCGCAACGGCGAAATGGCAAGCTGCGAAATAGAACTCTATGATGATGAAATTACCGTAAGGAAGGCTTTGTGGCTGGTTGGTGATTTTGGCGGCGAATCTCAATCCGATATTCTCTATCAATCCGGCGATGAAAGCACTTACAGTTTAGATATGATAAGCATTATGGATAACTGGTGCGAAGGTTTCGAAATACATGGCAAAGGCGGCGAAATAACGGTTGAGGATTATAACGATTAAAGCATTTTTTGAAGAATATCAATATGGAAACTTCAATAATTAGCAAATATATTTCAGCGGTAAAAGATGAACAACATCGCTACAAATCATGGGATCATTGTCACGATGCATTTACAGCAGAAAATTTAACCGATACACACGCACTGCATTTAGGTTTTTACCTGGCAAGCTGGGGAATGTACAGAGGGTCAGGAGGTTTGCTGCAGAAAAATCATTTAATTCATAAAGGAGCGGTAGAAATTCTTTACAGGCCGGAATACAAAAATCTAAAATGCAGCGAAAACAATGAGATTGACCATGCCAAAATTGACACAATTCTTGATCTAAAGCAAAAGCTCTCAGAACATTACAATAAAATTTCCTTCGCAAAAGGCGGAAATCCATCCACATAAATAAACCCGACAGATACGCTCATCAGCAAAATACTTTTAGGCACTATGGCTTGCGTACCTGCTTATGACCGATATTTTATTGACGGTCTTAAAACACATAAGATACCTACAAGCTTTAATAGAAATTCTATAAATGCTTTGTTAGAGTTAGTAGAAAAGCATAAATCCGAACTAATTAAATTACAGCAACAAATAAAGGAGCAAACAAATAAACATTATCCTTTAATGAAATTAGTTGATATGTATTTCTGGCAAATTGGGTTTGATAAAGAAGTAGCTACGAAAGCAAAATATGAAACAAGTACTAACTAAAAAGCAAGCACTTGTTTCATATTAATTACAACAAATGGTGGAAAAATATCCATTTTAGAATATCCATCTTTTGTTAATCCTATCTCATTATAATTTAAGGCCACATTCTTTTCGAATTCACTATAAGTCATTTCAGATTCTTTTACTAATTCACCTTTTGTTAAAGGCTTTTGTTGCCCTGGTAATCCAAAATCAATAATAAGCGAAATAAAATCCAAAATATCCAGCTTTCTTGCTTTAACATATTTGGCGTAAGAAAATTCTGTTCTAGTGTACCTGACCCATTTCTGCAATGTCTTTCGGCAGATACCATACATGTTTGCTAAATCTTCCTTTTTCAAGGTCAATTTAAATCCCAAAAGCAAAATCAGAAAAAGTAAAAACATTAATAACCAAATCATAATCAAGGCTTTTAACAAATTCAAAAAAACCAGCCATTAAAAAATGGCTGGCATAAATTAATTGTTCTGGTTGTTTTCGTTTTTATCGGCAGCACTTGTTGCACGCGCAGCAAATGAGCCCTTTGCTACTTTCCCTCCACTTTTTGAAGCTTCTGAACTTTGAATTCTTCTTGCTGCTTCTTTTGTCATAGGTTGTTTCTTTGCCATAATTTAAAATTTTAAAAGTTAAGTAGCAAATGTATGACATCAAAAAAATCAGAATTTAATACGCTCTCAATAATTATTTTTATTCTATAACCTAAAGTATTTTTCAGCCATAACATATATGTAATTTTTATGCCCACAACGCCTCATTTTCCCATTTATCGGGAAAACCCATGCGTTTCAATGAAATTTTAGGATTATCGGCAAACAGTTGCAAAAGCTTCTCTTTAATAGAGCGGCCGGGCGTAATAATATTCAGCAAATATAGCATGGCGCTTAAGATATAAAATAGCCGCATTGCTATTCGGTTCGGGTTCTTTACTAAGCCATACTCTTTCTTTCGGGTTTCCAAGCCATTTCGGGCTTTTTACCAGTTTGCGGTTCCATAAGCGCAAATGGTGCGCTATAATATTTCTTAAAGTTGTTATTTCCTCAAGCCAGCTCGATAACTGGCTATGGTTTTCCAGCCCAAGCGAGGTAGCAATTTTTGCTTTTTCAGGTAACTGGTGTTTCATGTTCTTATAAAGCTTGCTCAAAGTTCCCAAACTCAAAACCTCGAAAGCTTTCCATACATCCGGTGTATCATTATTTCCGAATCTACGCTTATGATCTTCAATAAAAATCTCCTTGCTTTCGTGTATTGCCTTGTAAACCTGCTCAAGATTTTTGTAATGGAATTCCTGGTTATCGCATAAGTTATAATCTTCGAACCAAAGATTGCCGTATCTTAAGGCAGGATAATAAATTAGCCTGGTTCTTACACCAATTTCAATTCGCTCAATGGCATCAAACAAAATCAGTCGCAAATGCCTTCGAAATTGTAAAACACCACAATATCTTCAAACCAGATATTGTCATAGAAAATATGTTCTTCTTTGTCTGCCTGGAAATCCCACCAATAGCCTTCTAACCTGTAATATCTTATATTTTCGAGGAAATGCGCTGCCTGTACCTCATCTCTGAAATTCATGCCGCGCTCCTTTAATTGCGCAATTTGTTCAGCTATTGTAAAAGCGCATTTGTTGGTAGCCATATAAAAAAAAGACCCGTCGGCTGAGCTTATGGGAAGCGCGACAGGTTCTGTTATCTTTAAAAACGCAAAAGAAAGCGTTTTGTTATTATCTTAGCAAATAAAACGCCAGAAAATTCTGGTTGATACCAAGTCTTCTGTGTTTACATGGCAAAATTACGTTAAAGGTTTGGTAATTCCCAAACAACAAATGGCTATAACTTTTTTTAGTAAGGAAAATATTGTGGGCTTTAATTAAAGAGTAATCTGCAAAAGCCAAAGCATTTATGGTCGTAACCTTTCCTAAAAAATTTTGGCAAAGCAAAAAGCAGGGAATTAATTCAATAAATTATTGATGCAATAGTAGTTCCAGGCATTTGAATCGAATCTAAAGCATTTTTTGCTATGTACCTATATGCAGATCACCCTTCCCTAAACAACAACTCAATAAACGTATTCCCCATTTTATCAACCACTTCGCCCAAATCAGAAATCTTCGGCACCAGTTTTTCCGCATCTTCCAGGCTTAGCACAACGTAGCCATCTTCATCAAACAACAAATTCATGTTTTCTATTTGCTTTTGCAGCGAAATTTCCTTTTTGCGCAATGTTTCCTGCTTCACCACAAAAACCATTTCTTCCATACCGTACGTTTGCGATCCGCTGAGATTCAGGTGAATCATATCATAAATGCCATTGTCCCGTCTGTGTTTTTCCAGGAATTTATAATAATCAAAATCTCGTTTGCGAGAAGCCGTTATTCTTGTTACAACATTTTTATTGTCGCGCAGGCTGTAGTAATTGGGCGTTTCCAGCGTACTTTGATAAGTTGATTTGCCGTTTATTATATCTGAAGCATTTTTTTCCTTTAGCACATATACCGCTAAATTCACGTTTTCCCAGGTTGCTGCTTCCGGTTTCAGGTAAGTAACTTCCGCCATCATTTCAGGCGCGCCAATGGCCAGCAGCTTGCTTAGTATTTTGTTTTCTTCTTTAGGAATGTAGCCGATTTTATGGTTATTCCAATAAAGCGCAACAGCGTTTTCGTCATATTCGTTTTCGGGTTCACGAACCAGCTCCAGCATATCGCCTTCTTTAAAATCTGCTAATAATTTCGGGCCTTCATAAAATTTAAAACCACGCAGAAAGCATTGCAGCAACAAATGTTTGTCGTATTGTTTTACCCAGCCTTTCGGTAAGGCCGAAATACCAAATAAGGAAACAAAAGATTTTATAAAATCGAGCCGATTCATTAGTAGTAAGATTATGGCTTCAAATTAATTAAAATAAAAATGACTATCCGCATACCAAGTTAAATAGAAATAAATAAGATAAATCTACAGACGGAGCTGCACTCCTCTCTTTAGATAAGGAAAGGTGGCTGAAAGCCGGAGAGGTTTAATTTACACATTATCCTAACAAACAGATAGTCATTAAAATAAATATCAAAACAAAAATATTGGATATTGAGTACCAAGAAAAAATAGAAGATTAAAAGTTGTTTATTAGCGGTTTACAAATGTTGCCAAAGTGTGATTAAATTAAAACTAAATTTGTCCTATTACTTATATTATAATACTCAATTATCCTGATTTTCCTGTATGGCAGCTCTAACAACTCAATTTCTGCGTAGTGCTATCAAATTAAAATTCCTCATTTACAGCTGTAAACACTGGTTTTAAATCCGCAATCCTTGATGTTTAGGTTTTTTAAGATGCCCATATGTATATTTATCAAAAAATGCTTTCTTTTAGCGAGATGAGTAAATAATTCTGCGGTGCGATGTAATTTTTCGTTCAACCAACATTCATTAAATTTCAGTCGGCATCCGACATATTAACCAATATACTATGCATATTGCGCATTAGTAAATTGTTATGTGAGCCACAGGCCAATGAGCACCGAAGGGATACACCTTGGTTTCGTGGCACGCAAATCAGCATTCTTTGCGCAAATTTCATTCTATATAGGTATTATTCCTATACAGCTATATAAAATTTAACTATAGCCCATAATCCAAAAAAAGGCCGCACCATTAAAGATGCAGCCTCTTTTTTATATTAAATAAAATTTATTACTAGTTCCATTTATTGCCATAGCTATCATCAGAGTCGCCATAGCCTCCACGGCTACCACGACCACCGCTATTGCCACCGCCACGGTTGCCGCCGCCGCCATAGCCGCCACGGTTTCCACCGCCGCCATAACCGC
>DAIUCM010000017.1:0-39208 GCA_036846145.1 Bacteroidota bacterium | reverse complement strand
GGAGATAGGAGATAGGAGATAGGAGATAGGAGATAGGAGATAGAATATAAAATATATGAGTAGGTATTCAGTTTGCATATATTGTATCGTTAAAAAATACTTAATGTGCTTATTGATCTAGTAAGGTACTTCATTCTCAATTTAATGTTGTTTAGTTAAGAGAATTTCTGATTTCATCGGATTGAAATCCGGTGCTACAATATTTTATCGTTCCTACGGAACCTGGTTCGAAGCGTTAATCCAATCCAGTAGGGATGATCAAATATTGTAGGGATGGAATTTATTCCATTTATCTAAACGACATTAATTCTATATTCTATATTCTATATTCTATCTCCTATCTCCTATTTCTATCTCCTATCTCCTCGCTTCTCATTTCTATTTTCAAACAATAATCTACAAAAAAGCCTTTGTTAAATTGTGTAAGCTAAATTAAAGTATATTCGCTTACAATTTCAGTGCAAAGGTACGTTTTTCCTTTGTGTATATATGTATAGGCAGATATGCAAAATCCTTTACAGAGAATAAATAAAACCGAGAACGATTATGTGCGGTACGCGCTTCTGCTGGCCAGTATATTGCTTGTAACTTTTATAATTCCTAAGCAGGCTAAATTCAAATACGAGTTTGAGCAGGGCAAACCATGGATGCATGACGACCTTGTGGCGCCGTTCTCCTTCGCCATACAAAAAAGCCCGAACCAGATACAACGCGAACGTGACGCCATACAGGAAAGATTCAAGCCTTTTTATAAGCAGAATTCAAAAATTTTACAGGACCGTAAACAGCGTTTCAGATCGGTTATTGCGCAGGTGCCCAAAAGCGAATCGGATATAGATGAGGAAGATAAAAAATATTTCCTGGAACGAGGCTTAAAGCTGATAGACGAGATTTATGAGCGCGGTATTATTGCGCTTGATACCAGCATCAGGGCCAAGCCGAAGGAGTACATTATTACCGAGCTTCGTAAAAATGTGGCTGAAGATAAACAGCTGCAGGAATATTATACCCTTGCGGAAGCCCGCAGCTCGGTAATGGACCGTATAGGCAACGATACCACGCTTAATAAACCCTGGTTCCTGCGCAGTATTTTAAGCTCGCTTGAGCCAAATATTATTTACGACCAGGATCTGTCAGAAAAAAAGCTTAACGAGCAGCTTGATAATGTTTCGCCAACACGCGGCATGGTAAAGCAGGAAGAAAAAATTATAACCAAAGGAAGCATTATTACGCCCGAGCGCATGCAGGTGCTTACCTCCTTAAAAAATGAGTATGAAGCGAAACATGGCCAAAGCTACCTGCTGCTTATTGGTTACCTGGTGCTGGTGGCTTCATTATTCATCATGTATGCCGTACACCTGGAAATATTTCATAAAGATGTTATTTCCAGCACGCGCAGCCTTGTGCTTATACTCATAAATGTGCTGTTGTTTACCGTTTTAACCGCCTATATTGCCAAGCGGCAAATGGTGCATGTGTACCTTATACCTTATACCATTATACCTATTGTGCTGCTTGCGTTTTTCGGGCTGCGCATTGCTTTTGTAACTTATTTCCTGGTTATACTTATATGCGGGCTTGTGGTGCCAAACCCTTATGAATTTGTGCTTGTACAAACCATGGCCGGCTTTACCGCCATGCTGTCAATGGCGCGCATACGCTATATATCTCAGTTCTTTATATCGGCATTACTTATTTTTATGACCTATTGCCTTGTTTACCTGGGCTTTAGCTTTATAAAATCGGGGCTTATAAAAACAGTGGAATGGAATATCTTCATCTGGTTCGGCGGTAACTTTATTCTAACGCTGCTGGCTTACCCGCTCATCTATGCCAACGAAAAAATATTCGGCTTCCTTTCAGATATAAGTTTGCTCGAGCTTTCGGATATTAACAATAAACTGCTGAAAGAGCTTTTTTTACGGGCGCCGGGCACTTTCCAGCACTCATTGCAGGTTGCCAACCTGGCCGAGGCAGTGATTGACCGGATTGGCGGCAATGCCTTGCTTACACGGGTGGGGGCGCTTTATCATGATGTGGGCAAACTTCACCACCCCGAATATTTTATAGAGAACCAGAAACACGCTTTTAACCCGCACGAGGAATTATCTGACCTGCAAAGCGCCGATGTAATTATAAGCCACGTAACAAAAGGCGTTGAAACCGCGCAGGAATATAACCTGCCAAAAAGGGTTATTGAATTTATACGCACGCACCACGGCACTACACGTGTTGAGTATTTTTATAAACATTACATACAGGAGCATATAGATGAAGATGTGGATGATACGGCCTTCCGTTATCCCGGCCCAAAACCCAGCTCTAAGGAAACTGCTGTAGTGATGATAGTAGATTCGGTGGAGGCAGCATCGCGCAGCTTAAAAGAGCCCGACGAAAAACAAATAGATAATATAGTAGATAAAATAATAGATAGTAAAATACAGGATAACCAGTTCGATTATGCCACAATAACCATTAACGAAATAAACGCTACGCGCCGCATTCTCAAAAAGTTAATGAAAAGCATTTATCATATTCGTATTCAATATCCTACAGAGGGCGATAAAAAGAAAATTGTGTAGTTTTTTGTATTTATTATTTTAAAATTTTATCTTTACCCCGCGAGATGTAAATGACTGCAAGAATGGAAGATAACAGAAGCAACAGAGACGAGGTATATTCTAAGCGCATTAAAGCAGGGAAGAGGACATACTTTATAGATGTAAAAGCAACCCGGGGTAATGATTATTACATCACTATTACCGAGAGCAAACGTAAGGAAGATGGCTATGGCTACTCCAAACACAAAATCTTTTTATACAAGGAAGATTTTAACAAATTCGCTAACGGTTTAACTGAGGTGATAAGCCATGTAAAGGACGACCTTATGCCGGATTATGACTTTGACCGGTATAAAAACAGCGAGCATACAGATGAAAACGGCGAAATGCTGAATGCTGTTGAGGGTGTACGCACGCTTGCATCCGCATCCGCACTGCCTGTTTTCGAAGAAGAAGTAATTGATGAAGAAGAGCTTCTTTCCGGCCACATATAACTGGTAAATAAGTATTTAATTAATAAAGATATTGAAGTGCTTCGGCAGTATGTTTCGCATACCGCCGAAGCATTTTTTTGTATATACCTATATGGATTTAGTTATTAAAAGTAATGGCTGTGCGCCGCAGTCCATGGAGTTACGTATTGCTATAAACTTGCACTTGTGAATTAAGCTTATTGTTTCCAATGCGCGCGTGTAAAATGGTGTCCGGCTTATTTCGGTTAACGCAAATTCTGGATTTAATCACTTGTTTATCAATATTATATATCAATTTCCATATAAGCTAAAACTAAAAAATGCTTTTATTTCTACTACGGGTTGAAACTCATAGCAATTAAAAAGCAACTATTGCTTATTTCAGCTGCCCAAAAAGTAATTGCCCATTGCTTTAATATTGGGAAGCCTTGTATTTTTAATTCAATTCCTGCGCTTAGGTTGGTTAAGTAAACGTACGCAGCCAGGCGCACCATTACATATATCATCAGGCCAAAAAATGCTTTGTACTCTGTCTTTTTACCCTTGCTGATTAATTCTGCGGCAATAAAATCAACGCCTTTATGCCATGGCCCGCTAAATAACATCCGGCAACAGGCAATACCTTTTGAGTTTTTAAACAATATTGCCTCTGTTCAAATTTATAGCAGCCTGTCATTAAAAATTTCCATCTTAACACAATAAAGATTTTAAATAACCGTCGTCAATTTATAACATTGTATTTCAAGTCTTTACCACCCTTAAAAAATCATTAAATTTAATTTAATTTACTTTTAACCCGCTTTAAATGCCGTTTTAATTATCAGGCTAAATATTTGTACAGTGCTTATTGTTAAAAGGAGGCAGGTATGTTTGGTGAAAGATTAAAGAATGGAAAAGGAATTACAAAGAATAACAAAGTATTTTTCGGCAATAACATATATGTAAAGCTTGTACCCTTACGCAATTATGTTGTATTTGCCTGTATGGCGCTGGTTTTTACAGGCTTGTTAAGCTCGTTCCGTCCGAATCATAAAAGCAGTACAAGCCTGGTAAATGGGTTGCCTCAAATAGAGTTCGTGAAAAAAATATGGGAAGATGCGCCGCACAACGCTTTTACCGACCTGACCTTTTTCAAAGGCCACTGGTATTGTGTTTTCCGCGAAGCTGCAAGCCACCACTCTAAAGATGGAAATGGCGTAATACGCATAATTCGCAGTACCGATACCGAAACATGGGAATCTGTACATATAATACAGGACGAAAAATTTGATCTGCGCGACCCGAAACTCGCAATTACGCCTAAAGGAAGGTTAATGGTTAATTTTTTTGGAGTGCCCATGCCCGATTCCGCTACAATAGCTTCAGGCTCATTGCTCAGCAAGCAGTTCGAATCGAGGATGGTAACCAGCAATAACGGTGAAAAATGGGGCAACCATCACAAGCTTAATTTAACCAACGAGCTTGCCTGGCGCGTAACCTGGCATAAAGGCATAGCCTATACCATTACCTACCAGCCCAATGGCGGCGTTACGCTTTACAAGAGCACCAATGGTGTAGATTTCAAACTCGTATCAAAATTACCATTGAAAGGTTTCCCTAACGAAGCATCTATTGCTTTTATGCCTGATGATAAAATGGTAGCCATGATACGCGAGGAAGAAAAACCCAACAGAACTTATGTTGGTGAATGTTTACCGCCATATACCGATTGGAAATTTACTGAAACGCCAAAATTTTCAGGTGGGCCGAATATTTTAAAATTACCTGATAACAACCTGCTTGCAACTTTCAGGCAGTACGAAAACGGCGTTGGCAAACTATGGTTGGGAAAGCTTGATAATCAGAAAGTTACTGAAATAATTGATATAAAATCGTTTGGCGACTGCGGCTACGCAGGTATGCACTGGAAAGATGATGCGCTTTGGATGAGCTACTACTCAACCCACGAACAGAAAACCAGTATTTACCTGGCGAAAATAAAATTTAATCCACTTAAAAATTAAATTGTATATATTGTGGGCACAATTAATGCATTTTTATCGCAAACAGATCTCTTAAATGAGTTAAATTTACATATGGACGAACAGAGAATACTGATTGTAGAAGACGAGGTAAAGGTTGCTTTATCTTTGAAAGAAGGTCTTGAAGAAAAAGGTTTTCTGGTAGATCTCGCGTATGATGGCTATATAGGCAAACGCATGGCTGCTTCCGGTACTTATGATGCCATTATACTGGATGTGAATCTTCCTTCTGTTAACGGTTACGATTTGTGCGAAGATATACGCAGCCACAATACTACTGTGCCCATACTTATGCTTACCGCCATGGGCACAACCGATGATAAGTTATCGGGTTTCAGTTCCGGGGCCGATGACTATCTTGTAAAGCCATTCGAGTTCCGTGAGCTTACAGCGCGAATAAACGCCCTTACAAAACGCTCCAGAAGGCCATCCAGCAGCCAGCAAAGCTCAATACTTAAAGTTGCGGACCTGGAGCTGGACCAGGATACGAAGCTGGTTAGGCGCGGCGGAAAAAGAATACAGCTTACAAGCAAGGAATATTACCTGCTTGAATATTTAATGCGTAACAAAGGCCGTGTACTTTCCCGCGCCGATATTGCCGAAAAAATATGGGACATTACCTTTGAAACCGGCACTAATGTAATTGATGTTTACATAAACTTTCTTCGTAGAAAAATTGATAAAGACCAGGACCTTAAACTGATACACACGCAGAAAGGCATGGGCTATATTTTATCGGAAGACCATAGTTAATGAAGATACGCAACAGGCTAACGCTGCTTTTCAGTATAATTTTCGCGCTGATTACGATTGTTGGATCTACAGTAGTATATTTAACATCTGCCAGTTACCGCGAGGAGCAGTTTTATGATCGCCTGCAGGGCAAAGCAACAAACACCGCACGGCTGCTTATTAAGGTAGATGAAATTGACCGAAACCTGCTTGCCATTATTAACCAGAATACGGTAACCCTTATAAATGAACAGATACTGATTTTCAACAGCCATAACCAGCGTATTTACAACAGCAACGAGTCGATACCGACAAGGCTCACACCCGAGCTGCTGAATAAGATCCGCCGCAGCGGAACATTAAAATACAGGGTTGATGATAAAGAAGTTGTTGGCTTTACCTTTACCAATGAGCGCGATGAGTTTGTAATTGTAGCCTCGGCATTGGATAAATATGGTTTCAGCAAGCTGCAAAACCTTAAATATACACTTATAATCGTTTCCATTTCGGCCATCATAATTACCCTTATCGCCGGCTGGTTATATGCCGGGCACGCGCTCAAACCTATAGCCAATATCATTAATAAGGTCGATGATATTTCTGCCAGTAAGCTGCACGAGCGGCTGAACGAAGGCAATGGCACCGATGAAATTGCACAGCTTGCTATTACATTTAATAAAATGCTGGGCCGTTTAGATTCTGCTTTCCAGATGCAGCGAAACTTTATATCATACGCATCGCACGAGTTACGCACGCCCTTAACCGCCATAACAGCGCAACTGGATGTTATGCTGCAGAAACCCAGAGATGAAGAATATTACCGGAAGGTTTCCTTATCTGTACAGGAAGATATACACCAGCTGAGCATATTGTGCAACGGGTTTTTAAACCTCGCAAATGCCAGCCTCGATAAATCGGAGATCCGTTTTGAAGTATTGCGTATTGACGAAATGCTTTGGCAGGTGAGAGAAGAAATACTAAAAGCCAGCCCCGATTATAAAATAAATATAGAATATAAAGAATTTCCGGAGCAGGAAAGCGCGCTCGAAACAAATGGTAATGACCACTTGCTGAAAATAGCCTTCACCAATATAATTGATAATGCCTGTAAGTTTTCTGCCGATAAGCAGGCGCAGGTAGAAATAGATATACAACCAAAAGAGGTGCTTTTAAGCTTTAATGACAATGGCGTAGGCATACCGCTGGAAGATATAGAGAAACTGTTTGAGCCATTTTACAGGGGCAGCAATGTAAAAACCGTAAAAGGCCATGGCCTTGGTTTATCGCTTACATACCGTATAATTAATTTGCATGATGGTAAGCTTACTATAGATTCCACGCCGGGCAAGGGAACAACTATAAAAGTAAAGCTGCCAACACTGGCTTAAATGCAACCTAATGTTAATCTGGTAATGGAGAGGGTGGTAATTTTTAATGTGCCTTTAATTTCATATTAATGTACTTTTAAAAACTATTGCCCAATTTTGCATATTACATTGTTTTATGCGAAAAAACCTCAGTTACCTCACCATATTTGTAATATTTATTTTATTAGGCGCTGCCTGTAAATCGAAATCGCCGGTTGCACAGCGTAAGCCCAATAGCAAGGCCGCGCTTATTAATGAGCGCGATTCGTTACTCCGCGAAATTGAAAAACTGAAGGAAGCGGGTGGATCTGCATATATTAACGAGCTGAAAAATAGCTTAAAGGATGCTTTGAACGGCTTTAAGGCAGATGAGCTGAATATTGAGGTGAAAAACGGCAGAATTTACGTTTCTCTGGCCGATAAGCTTTTGTTCCGCTCGGGCAGCGCTAATATTGAGGACAAGGGGAAAGAAGCGCTGAGAACACTGGCGGCCGTACTGGCTAAAAACCCTGAAATTGATATACTTGTAGAAGGGCATACCGATAACCTGCCAATAAAAACCTCTGTATATAAAGATAACTGGGACCTGAGCACCGCGCGCGCAACAACTATTGTACGCATACTTAGCAGCGATTATAAAGTTACGCCTTCGCGCCTTTCGGCCAGCGGGCGTGGAGAGCATTACCCGGTTGCCGATAATAAAACAGCTGAAGGACGTGCAAAGAACAGGAGAACGGAAATAATTCTTTCGCCGAAATTAGATGAACTTTATAAGATACTGAACTAGATAAAACTATTACACCAGGCAGTAAAAAACAACTGTGTGCAGAAAGATATAGTGTTATGTTAAGTTTTAATTTAATATTGGTTGAATGGGTTTGAAGCTATAGATTTCTGCACACTTTTATAAAAATACCTCCGCACTTTTTGCGGAGGTATTTTTTTATAAACCCTTATATGGAAAATGCCCTGATTACTGTATTTATTTATTTATTTATTTATTTATAATCTGGGCAAGGAGCTATAAGCTACATAATACAAATTTTAGCAGGAAATAAGCGTAAACCAGGCAGGTTTATGTAACATGACTTTAAACCTGGTTGTATCGTTAAAAAGCTCTGTTAGCCATCAGCACAATGGAACATTTTATAAATCACAATATTCATATTATGTTATTAATCGTAAGCTCAGGAATTAGTTATCTGTGTTTTAGTGTTATAAAAATGTTCCGAATAAAATTATATACTAAAAGAAAAGTAGGGGCGCGCGTATTTTATATTGATAGAAAAATTGACTGAAATGCTTTATTGGCGCAGGTATTCCGCGTACAACTGTCAACAATTTCCCGAGTTCACCTTATTAATTAAAGAAAGCGGGAAACCAGCTTTTTTGAACTGCCGGTTTCCCGCAAACAAGGCCGAAGGCCTACACCAACAGCATTGCGCTGTTAAATACCTTAACCCGGTAAATTTTTATTTCTGTATAACTATTTTTTGCACCTGGTATATATGGTTACCATTAAAGGTGATAAAATAAACACCATTGCTTAATTCATTTAATTGAATCTGCATTGTATTTTCACCGTTATTGCATGGCATTAATTGCCGCAGCAGCTGCTTGCCTGAAAAATCGCTTACAGTAATTTGCAGCATTTGCGGTGCATTTGCGGTATAAGCTATATTCAGTAAGTTAGCAGCCGGGTTTGGATATACTTTCAGGTCAACAGCCTTAAATATATTTTGTAAGCCCACAAGCGTTGTTCCGCTAACTGTATTTGAAAATCCCGAAATCCCGAACATATTATATGCCGCAACCCTGTAAGTGTACTGTGTTTCATACTTAAGTTCAGTATCTGTAAAAGTAGTTGCGCCTGCAGCGGCTGTATCAACCGTGGTCCAGTTGTTTCCATCGGCACTGCGGTAAATAATAAAACCGCTTTCGTTGCTTGAGTTATCAGTCCAGCCAAGCTGCATTTTAGCGTCGTCCTTTTTCTTTATGGCAGTTACCGCAAGGTTTGAAGGCGCTGCCGGCGGATTGGCACTGCTGGCAATACATTCCTGCCTGCTTACCGGCATCCAGCGGTTATTTTTCCACTCATAGTCTATGCTCAATATTTTCCCCAGGTGAAACACGCTGTCGAGCTCGGCATTTACCCATTCAAAAGTATTCCAGGTTTGTTTAAAGGTATATACTTTTTTATTGCTGGCGTTATAGGCAAAGGTTTGTTTTTCGTAATAATTCCATGCCGGGTTTTCATCATGGTTTTTCTGCCATTCGCGGTTTGCCAGGTTACCACTGCCATTGTAGGTATAGGCTATTTTATCGGTTACCAGCCAGCTTTGGCTGGCGGTAATGTAAATGGCCGTTACAGCTTCGGTTAGGCGGTTGTTTGTGTTATAGGCGAAAGTTTCTTCCGAGCGCATAATCCATTGCCCGCCGCTGTATGATTCCCTGGTTTTGTTGGTCATATTTCCGGCGCCATCATATAAATATTTATAACGCTCATATTCGGTAAAGGTATTGCCTGTTGTCGTATAAATCAGCTCCTGTACAATATTGCCGTTTGCATTGTATGTTATTTCGGTTTTGGCAAGCGTTTTTATTCCTGCACCGGCATCATAATTATTAACAAGTGTAACAGTACGGTTTTCAGCGTTGCGTGTATAATCAAATTTCGCCTGCATGGTTCCGTCAGGCTTCCACCATCGCCACTGTTTGAGGTAACCCTGGCTGCCCGATTCAAAGCCATATATTAATGATGTTTGCCAGCTGCCACCCGAGTATGCCGACTGCCGTATGGAATCGCAGCCTGTAAATAAACCTTGTTCATTGAAAATAAGGCTTTCAGGTGTGTTTGTGTACTGGGCGTACACCCTTCCGTGTGCAGCAAGCATAATGGCTGCCACGGTAAATAGTTTTAAAAATGTGTAGCTTTTTTTCATGAGGGTTAATATTTTATGGTTAAAGCTTTTATTGAATTAATATAGATGGCCTAAAATGCTGGTAATAACGCTTTTTGGCAGTTAGGTCAGCAATTTAGTAAAATAATTTCATGTGCCTGCAAAATAATTTTATAATGAGTTTCCGTATCGTAGTAATTTTTGCTTAATAACCTCTCTACCCTTCGGTTTGCAAAGCTTTGTACGTGCTGGTTCTATTTGTATATATAGCCGGATTCAAACAAACGGTAAGCTTTTCCCAGGCTTGCTTTATTTATATTTTTCATCGCTGAAATATACTTAAAAAAAACGTTGTTTTGTTTAATTGAACGCGCAGATAATCATTCTAATCAAATAAATCATGGTTCAAGACAACTCCAGCTTCATCATAATATCAGTCTGCGCATCATTTCCTAATTTGAAAATGTGTTTATCGAACTCCACGAAACCGTTTTTCTTGTAGAAATTGATGGCTCTCGGGTTTTCTTCCCAAACGCCTAACCAGACATAATCTGCATTGTGTTGTTTGGCAATTTGAATGGCTTTTTCGTACAATGATTGGCCTACAGCTTTTCCGTGAAATGCTGCCAGTACATAGATGCGCTCAATTTCAAGGGCTTTGTTGTCTTTTAATTCTGTTTGCGATTCGCCGAAATTGAGTTTTAAATAACCGATGATTTTATGATCCAGCTCCGCGAAATAGAATTGGGCGTTTTTGTCGTTCAGTTCTGCCTGTAGTTTTTGGAGCGACAAATCTTCTTCCAGGTATTTTTTCAGATTTTCCTCTGTATTTCCTGCTAAAAATGTTTCAGTAAAAGTTTGCCTACTGATGCTTTGTAGTTGGTGAACATCTTGTGGTGCTGCTTTCCTAATGTTGATGTTTTCCATTTCGCTGTTTAAAGCATTTTTTGGCAAAGTGATATATGGAAATTGGAGCTGATGATTAATTGTCTATAGAATAAGGAAAGACGCCGATGTTAATGCATTCTATTCGCTTGTCAGGTTCAAAAAAAATAATTTCCATACTTCTACTCTCGTAAAAATAACTGGTGCTCCAAAGTTCTCCATCAGTCTGTTCGATATCTTCAATAATCTTTGAAGCTTTGCCAAATTTTTTCTCTACTTTATTCTTATGAATTTTTTGGTAAGGTTCTACAATATTCTGGTGGATTCCAATTCCAACTATTTTTCTGTTACGAATTACATATTTCGCACCAGATTTCATGTGTAAAATACCTCCAAAATCAATCACAGCTTTTATTCTATCCTTAAGTAAGTATTCTTTCTGCCCATTTACTGTTTCGTAAAAAACTTTATTGTCCCTCCATGTTCGTCTTGTACCACCATCAGGAAAATAGAGACCATCAAAAGGATATTTCTCAAATGTTGTCGTAGAAATATGTTCAATTGGAATTATGTCAGCACTATCTTGAAGTTTTAGTCCGTGAACTTTTATTTCTGATATATTCACCTCAGAGTCGTAAAGAATATCCGGATTTGTTGTTACTTCCTTATCCTTGTTTTTTCTCTTCAGTAGTCCAAACATTTATCTAATGGAATTACTTTTTAATAATCAGCTTTCGGCCTTTTGTGAGATACAATATTGGCCCAATTATAAATATCATCGACACCAGAATCCATTCGTACTTAACACCATCAAAATCGTTTGAAAGAATTTGGATAATGGCTACAAATGTTACTGTTAGCGAAGCCAAGCCAATAAGAAAGAAAAATAAGAACAAGAAAACTTCCACGTATTTAAATTTTATAATTTTAATGAAATTGCTGCTTATGGAGCATTTTCAAGATGTGAATTTAAACCTATAAATTCAATTTTAAGTGAGTTTTTAATTGATTTTGTTCCACTCTCAAATAAAGATTAAAATAAAAGACGTTCCACCTTGCTATAAGTGAAACGTCCATATATGATTATCCGCAAAAATACCTTACCTCAACTTCTCCTTTAAATACTTCCCGGTATAACTTTCTTCCACGTTTAAAATATCTTCCGGCAAACCCTGGAAAACGAGATTTCCACCGGCTTCGCCGCCTTCCGGGCCGAGGTCGATAAGCCAGTCCGCGCATTTAATTACATCCATGTTGTGCTCTATGATGAGAACGGTGTGGCCATTTTCTACCAATAGCTGGAAACTCTCCAGCAGCACATGAATATCGTTGAAATGCAAACCGGTTGTCGGCTCATCGAAGATGAACATGATGGGGTCGGGCTCATTGGTTTTTACGAGGAAAGTTGCCAGTTTTACACGCTGCGCTTCGCCGCCGCTGAGGTGCGGGCTCGGCTGTCCCAAAGTAAGATAATCGAGGCCGACTTTGCTCAATGGCATGATGGCGTTCACAATTTCCTTATGCTCGGCGAAATACTCAATCGCATCATGCACTGTCATATTCAGCACATCAGAAATATTCTTGTCTTTATAAGTAACTTCAAGTAGATCAGCTTTGTAGCGTGCGCCATTGCAGTTTTCGCAAATTACTTCCACATCGGCCATAAACTGCATTTCTATGGTAATGTTTCCTTCGCCTTTACAAACTTCGCAGCGGCCGCCTTCCACGTTGAAAGAGAAATAAGCCGGTGTAAATCCGCGCGATTTTGCCAATGGCTGCTTCGCAAATAATTCACGAATCGGGTCGAAAGCTTTAAGATATGTTACAGGATTGGAGCGCGAAGATTTACCGATCGGGTCCTGGTCAACATATTCTATACGCTTGATTTTCTTGTAATCGCCTTCGGTTTTCGCCAGGTTTTTGGTGCTCTTTTTCTCCACAACATCTTTCAGCAAAGGATAAATTACTTCCTTCACCAAAGTAGATTTTCCCGAGCCGGAAACGCCGCTGATCACCGTCATTACATTCAGCGGAAGCGTAACATCTATATTTTTCAGGTTATTTTTATCGGCGCCTTTTATGTCAATTTTGTGCGTCCAGCTGCGGCGTTTGGCAGGCACAGGAACTTTCAATTCCTCGCGCATATATTTCGCCGTAAGCGACTGGCCTATAGACATTAACTCCTGCATATTTCCCTGGAAAACAAGCTCGCCGCCCAAAGAACCCGCATGCGGACCAATATCAATTACTTCATCAGCTTCGCGAATAATATCTTCATCGTGCTCCACAACAATTACCGTATTTCCAAGCGCTTTTAAGCGTTTCAAAACACGCAAAAGTTTATCGGTATCGCGGCTGTGAAGGCCAATGCTCGGTTCATCTAATATATAAAGTGCGCCGGTTAAATTACTTCCCAAACTGGTTACAATCTGTATGCGCTGGCTCTCGCCGCCGGAAAGTGTGCGCGATGTTCGGTTCAAAGTCAGGTAACCCAAACCAACATCATTCAAAAATTCCAGGCGATTATTTATCTCTAATAAAATACGTTTGGCAACCTGCGCATCTTTCGGCGAAAGCTCTAAATTTTTAAAGAATTCGTACAGTTTTTTTGCTGGAAGATCTACCAGTTCGTTAATAGAAATGCCATTAATTTTTACGTAAGATGCTTCCGGCCGCAAACGGCTTCCGCCACATTCCATACATTTGGTTTTGCCTTTATAGCGCGCCAGCATTACACGATATTGTATCTTATAAGTCTTGCTTTCTACATATTTAAAGAAGTCTAAAATGCCACTGATATCTTTATTTCCGCGCCAGAGAAGCTGTTTTTCTTTTTCGTTTAATTCGGAATAAGAACGGTGAATGGGGAAATCGTATTTGCGTGCAGCCTTCACGAAATCATCTTTCCATTCGCTCATTTTTTCACCTTTCCAGGCCGCTACCGCTTCTTCGTAAACCGATAAATTTTTGTCCGGAATTACTTTTTCTTCATCGATGCCAATTACCTGCCCAAAACCTTCGCAGCTTTTGCAGGCGCCGTAAGGATTATTAAAAGTGAAAAGATTTACGCTCGGTTCTTCAAACGTAATCCCATCCAGTTCAAACTTATCGGAGAAAGTATAGCGTGTTGGTTTTTCGCCTGTAAATGCTTCTATGATACATGTTCCGTGGCCTTCGTAAAATGCGGTTTGTACAGAATCTGCCAGGCGCGAACGGTTGTCGTCATCACCCGGATCAACACTCAATCGGTCCACTAAAAGCATGGCTTCTTCCAACAGTTTTCCTGCCTTCTTGCCGATGCCCTTAAACTCTTCGTCATCCGATTTCCCGGTTTGTACAAAAGTCAACAGGTCCTCAATTTTTACTACTTTATTGTTGAACTCGATACGCGAAAAACCTTTCTGCATAATGATGTTGAGTTCATCTGCCCAGCTGCGGTTTTCCGGTTTAAAGATCGGGCACAAAACCTGTAATCTTGTTCCGGGAACCATTTCCTCAACAAAGCTTACTACATTATCTACGGTATGCCGTTTTACTTCCTGCCCGCTGATTGGTGAATAAGTTTTACCGATACGTGCAAATAAAAGTTTGAGATAATCGTAAATCTCCGTAGTTGTACCAACTGTGCTTCGTGGGTTTGAAGTATTTACTTTCTGCTGGATGGCAACTGCCGGCGATAATCCTTTGATATAATCTACCGCAGGCTTGTTTATTTTGCCCATGAACTGGCGGATGTAAGCGCTTAAACTTTCTACATATCTGCGTTGGCCTTCCGCATATAAAGTATCAAAAGCGAGAGAAGATTTACCGGAGCCGGAAACGCCAGTAATAACCACTAATTTGCCTTGTGGAATTGCTACAGATAAACCCTTAAGATTATTCTGTCGGGCATTTTTAACAATGATGAAATCGCGGTGATTTAACTCGTCTATATTGGGAACTTGAAGCATCAATTAAAAAATAATTAAAAAAATTTGGAATTATTTGAAAACAATATTAACTTGTGATCGGTTTAGGTATAATAATCCAGTTTTATAATCAAACAACAAAATTACAAAAAAGAAAATTGCCTATAGAGTAAAGCTTTACATCACGAAACCTTAATAGACTTTACCATTATGCGAAAGCCAATTATCTGTGATGAAGAGCTGATTACTCAGTACCTTAACGGCAATGAAGCGTGCCTGAAAATGTTGATCAACAGGCACAAATCTAAAATATTTACATCCATTTACCTCCTTGTAAAAGATCGTTCTTTAGCGGAAGATATTTTCCAGGATACGTTTGTAAAAATAATCAATACACTTAAAAAAGGCAGTTACCAGGAAGAAGGAAAATTCCTGCAGTGGGCTATGCGAATTGCGCGAAACCTTGTCATCGACCATTTCCGCAAACTGAATAAACTGCCGGTTGTAACCGATACCGAAGGAAATGATATTTTAAGCTACATCAGCATTGCGGAAGAAAACCGCGAAGACGAAATCATCCGCGAGCAAAGCCATGACCGTGTTCGCCAGCTGATACAACAACTCCCGGAAGAGCAAAAGGAAGTGCTCATCCTGCGCCATTACGCAAATTTAAGCTTTAAAGAAATTGCCGAAATTACCGGTGTAAGTATTAATACGGCTTTGGGTAGAATGCGTTATGCTTTGACCAACATGCGCAGGTTAATAGAGAAACATCAGATCAGTCTGTAAGATAAATTAAGGTATTTTTTGACGATCGCATATATGCAACAGCCCCGAATTTTCGGGGCTGTTTTTGTTAAAATTCTTTATATTCGAAAAATGTTAGACGAAAACATGGTCTTAATACTACTTGCAATTTGGATAGCAATTTTTCTATTGTCATTAATCCAAAGGCAATTTTTTAAGATTCTCTTTATAAATGTTTTAGTTGCTATTGCTTATATAGGTCTGGCACTTCTTATATTTGGCATTGATGGAAGGGAATCTATTTATACTTATCTGATTTTATTATTAATTTTAGGATTGCATGGCATTTTTTTACTTTGCTATATTTCAATTAACATTATCAGACAATCTTTAGAATAATATATCTTTAATTTCTGAAGCAGATTTTGCATTATATATGTTGGTTTGGTGAAAAATGTTTTTGTATATAATTTATTAAGGTTAATGAAGCCCTGAAAGGGCGCTCTGTATCAGCACCGGGTGCAAACCCGGTGACGAATGAACACGTTGGCATTAATCCCAAACATATTTCTCATCATAAACAACCTTATATTTTTTCAGAATCTTGCGGAATTCGTCCTGGAAACTATTCTTTTTATGATATTCTTCCTGGTTGGCGATATAATTTGTAACAATATCCAGTTGATCAGGGTGAACAGAAAAAGCGCCATAGCCATCCTGCCAGTAGAAATTAGAGAAATCATCGCCTTTGGTTTTTATCCAGCCCGAAGAATGAGATTTTAATATTTCCATCAGTTTCATCAAGGCCACTTTTTTTGAAAGCATACACAAAATATGAATATGGTCAACGGTTCCGCCGATCTGTATAACATAGCATTCCATATTCTTGCAAACGGTAGTCATGTAAGCATTAAGTTCGCTCCGTATATTTTCTGTAATAAATCGTTCGCGGTGTTTCGTGCTGAATACAATATGTACGTAATTTTTTACGAGAGATTGTCCCATTTGCTTTTACATTTAAATTTCACATCATTTTCCACAGGGTTTCGCCCTGTGCTGATACAGAACGCCCTTTCAGGGCTGAAATACATTTGCTTATGCGCAAAAGTTGCATATATAATTATGCCCGAAAATGCTTTTACTTTTCCAGAATTTCGAAACCAGGATAACGAAATATTCTAGCTTTCTTTGGTTTTTCAGGTGTTTGCATTTCGTAGGTTAAGGGAATACCTTGGTCTAAATAAAAGCTTCCGGTTAGTTGCAGATCATTTTTAAATCTGTCGAAGTTTTGCGGAATAGTTAATTCACCTGAAGCAGGCTCTATATAAATACAATCTTTTTCATTGATACTTACAAAGTCCATAAAATAGTTCATAAACATTTATTCAATGCCGAAAACTTCTACCTGCATATTGTCAATAATAAAAATTTTGCCATTTGGATTGTAGATATAAAATTTTATTACATCAGCATTTTGCCTGATTGCCGGCAGCGCGAAACTGTAGTTAATAGTTCGCCACTCATGCGTATCCTGGTGCGGCATATCATTTAACCGGAAAGACTCCCAGTAATAGTTTCCACCGGCAGCCGAATCAATTGAAGCAGCCAGGAAAGCGTGGTCCATAGCTTTTGGATTTGGCTCCTGCTTATCTAGCTTTATTTTTACGTATAGTTGTGTGTATTTGAGCAGGTTGCCGTTAGCTATTTCAACGCTGCCGCCAAATTGTTTGTTTTCATTCATTAACAACACTGCATTTTCAGCTTTATTGCTTTCTGCGCTAAATTCATTATAAACGCTAAAAACTGGTTTCTCAGAAATTTTACCAAAAGGTGCAGCTTCATTATTTCCGCTCAATACATTTTTATCTTCATCACCGGTCTCTAAAAATACGTACCAGTATTTTTCTTTATTCATATCGAAATGATGCAGGATTACATACCGGTACTGATACGTCTGGATAAGGTTCAACGCTAAACATAAAGTGCATAAAGTGGCCAGCAGTGACCGGTAAAAATTCTTCCTGAAGCCATATAAAAGCAAGCCTAACAACAGCGCGAAAACCCCATAAAAATCTATAAATGCACGGTGCCCGAAACTGTTGCCATAATACCAGCACCACCAGGCAGCAATTATGTATGTAAGTATTGCCAGTAAAATTAATATGCTTGCGAACTGAAGCCGGCTATGTTGGTACATAAAGTATAATCCGGCCAGTGAAACAAATGCTAACGGCGTATAAACAAATAAGCCTTTGCGATAACTGAAGAGTACATTAGAAATTTCCGGCCTGCTGAAATAAAAGCCTTCACCCGCATACGACCAAAGCAGCCAGTTGCCTGTTTGTAGAAACCATAGTAAAGGCTGTAAAAATATTATTATAAAAGAAATGGCTGCGCCTGTTAATAAAGTATTTTTTTGTGATGTAATATATGTAAAACCGCTTTTAAGCAGCTGAATATTTCCGGCAGCAAAAGGCAGCAGCAATATAGCAATACCATTTACCGGCCTTATTAAAACGATTATTGCAAACAAGGCGGCCGATAATAGAAAAAACTTTTTAGACGGCTGCAGAAAAAACTTTCGTGAAAAAAGCATGAAACCATTTATGGCCCAGAAAGAATAAACGTGCGATAAAGCCGGAGCCCATACGCTATAAAAAAACAGGTTTGTTCCCAGGCAAAAAAACAATAAAACTGCAGCGCAAATGGTATCCGGAATGGAAAATGATTTTAACAGCCTGCCGAGCCATAATAAACCAATAGATAAATAGAAAAGCGCTGCTATACTAACGGATGCCTGGTAAACATCGTTATAACCGTTTGCAGCTAAACCAAAAAGGTGGCTGATAGCTGTAGCCAGCAGAAAAAACGGGAGTAATAATACCGCAACACCGGCAAAATACTTGTTATAAGGCCTGTTTTTATAAGTAAGCAGATATGCAGGCGCATACCCTGGGTCACCCTTAACTTCTCTTTCCTGCGCAATTGCCTTCTGGTAGCTAATATCCTTAAATAAAAACAGCGATGGCAGATAAGCATAATAGCCCCTGCCATCGCTGTTTATAATATTCCTTATGTTTTCTTTCTTCCAGCAATCCAGTAGCAGGCAAGCCATAATTGCAAGTCCGCATAATGCAACTGCCGCTGCAGGAAGAAACTTTCGCATGAAACAATATTAGGCAAAAAACTACTTACTTCGCCATATATACTGCTAACAAAAAATGCTTTTCTGAATTTATTATCAACCAATTACAGCTTGACATGCATTAGTGGCCTACATTAGGCTGCGGGTTCTTTCTTATCTCGTTGCTTTTTCCGCGCGGCCTGCTCCTGGTATCTGTATTCGGTGAGCTGTTGTAGTTGCTTTCGCTGCTGTGGTCGCTATTTGGCTCGGCTTTAAAGGTGAAACCAAGTTTAATTAGCAACATATCGGTATGTGATTTTGTGAAATTGTAAGTAAGTTCATTACCATTCCGCTCTATGTTTTTCAATGGCAAGATGTTTCCTTTACCGCCCCAGCCATAAGAAACGCCGGTATTAACGTACACGCTTTCGCTCAATTTAAACAACATGCCTGCCGATACGCCTGCAAAATAGGTAACAGCATTTGTCAGATTGGTTTGTGTTTCTTTTTCGTATTCGCTGTTAAAAGTGTATTTCTGCGGCGTTACTGTTTGCGTAGCCGATAAAAAATGCAGTCCGCCGAAGGCATCTACATAAGGCTGTACAACGCCTTTGCCAAATACGGCGCGTACAGTTGGCGTGAGAATAAAATCTATGTTTGAAACTTTAACATCGGCCATACCGCTTTGCGGCGCTGCAAGCTCAAGCTCATATTTTTTTCGGCCGAATGATGTAAATGACATGCTTCCGCCAGCATGCAGCTGTACAAATTTTGGACCTTCAATAGTTCTGCCGTTCAATGGCGTGGACATTATGCCGAAGCCAAATCCCCAGCCTGTATTAAAGCCGTTCTGCTTAAATTGCTGCATTGGCAAAGCGCTGTGTGCATGGAGGTCAACCAGCATTTGTGCTTTGGCTGATTTTGGTAGTGCAAGCAAAATCAGCAGAGCAGGTAAAATAAAGGCGAATTTTAATAAACCGTTACGCATATACTTCTTATAAAAAAAATAGTTTTTACAGTTATTTAGATGAAAGCGCTGGGTAATTGGTTGGGCAGGAGCTAAAATATTTATACCCCGCAAGTAAATTTAAACTAGAATAAACAAAAATGTAAGATTATCATTTATTTAGTATATATTTATATCGGCAAAAAATTTTATTGCCTTTGGAAAATAAAGCCCGGAATAATGCGTTAATAGTAGCAAATAATAAAAAAATAGCGCCTATGCCTTCTACTTATACAGACGAAAAATTACTGCTTTATATTTACAACGAACTTAGCCCGCAAGAGAGCCAGGTTGTACAATATATGCTGCAGCATGATGCTGAAATGAACCAGCGTTTCCAGGAGTTGCAGAGCACATTAACGCAGTTAGATTTTATATCTCTGGAGCCAAGCCAGACTTCTATAGATATAATTCTTGAACACTCTAACCATTTAGAACATACACACTAACAACTGCTGCCAATTTTAGCAGGTTGTTTTACAAAGATAAATTCTCCTGGCAGAGCTCTATGAGGGTTCTATGAGTTGACCGAGGGTGTACGAAAGCAATTAATTTGTTGTCTGCGCCCTCTTTTGGTTTTGAATGTATCAGCTCAAAACCTTCGCCCTGTAATCTTTCCAGCTCTTCGCTTACATTTTCAACATCAAAGGCAATATGGTGTATGCCTTCGCCATTTTTTTCAATAAATTTAGCAATCGGGCTATCGGGCGAAGTGGGCTGCAGAAACTCTATTTTACTTTCTCCAACCTGGAAGAATGAAACCTTCACGCCTTCAGATGCTACAGTTTCCATTTTCAGGAGGCCCAGGCCGGCCAGTTGTGCAAACATATTATTTGCGGCTTCAATATCTTTTACTGCAATGCCTATATGCTCTATTTTCCGGAACATGCTGTTAATTTTCAGGCAAAATTATGCATTTCTGCCTTGCGGCATATGTTTTAAAAGTATGAAGATTTGTTACCGCATCATCAGTTCAGGAAATTATTTCTCTGAGTGATTCGCATAAAGTAACATCTCCATATAATGGCAGTATGAAAAATGCTTTGGTTGCCCGGTGTGTAGATATTATTTTTCTGTAGCAACTGTTTCAGAAGGTACGAAATACCTCGCAAGGCAAAGCTGCAGGTCTTCCGGCTTGGCAGGCTTGGTAAGTACATCATTCATACCTGCAATAAGCGCCATCCGGCGTGTTTCATCAAATACATCGGCTGTGAGGCCAACAACAGGCACAAATGGGTTTATAATGGTATATGTTTTACTGTTGCGTATTTCTCGTACAGTTTGCAAGCCATCAATCCCCGGCATTTGTATGTCAAGTAAAACTGCGTCAAAAAGTTCTTCTTTCAGGCTTTCCAGCGCACTGTAGCCGTCGCAAACAATACTTACGTTTATCTTCCAGCGCTTGAGCTGCTGGCCAATTACCATCTGGTTTATTTCGTTGTCTTCAACCAAAAGTACGCGCATGCCTTCCAGGTTTACCTTAATTTTAGGCTCAATAATGGTTGGCGCGTTAAGGGTTGCATCTTCGCTATAGGTAAGTGGTATTTCGGCCCTGAAAGTTGAGCCTTCGCCCAATGTGCTTGTTACGGAAACCTTACCGCCCATAATATGCACCAGCTTTTTGGTTATGGCGAGGCCAAGGCCGGTGCCGCCGTACTTCTGTAAAATTCCGCTGTTTGCCTGCTCAAATGAGTTGAAGATTGTTTCGAGCTTATCGGAAGGGATACCAATACCGGTATCGGCTACTTCGAAAATTACATTTACTATATTATCGGCGCGCGATTCCGCATGTATGTTTAACCGTATCCAGCCTTTGTGGGTAAATTTCCTTGCGTTGCCCAGCAGGTTCGATAATATCTGGTAAAGCCTTGTAGGGTCGCCAATAATTATTTTTGGTACGTTTTGCTGTATATTGAGGGCAAAATTTACTTTATTGTGGGTTAAGGTTGCTTTTATGTTCGATAACAGCTCATCGCAGAACTTACGCACGTTTATAGGCTGTTGTTCCAGCAATATGCTGCCGGCTTCTATGGTTGATAAATGCAGTACATCATTTATAATGTGCATTAATTTATCAGCCGAATAGTGGATGGAATGAAGCTTTTTGCGCTGATCTTCGTCAAGGCGCTGATCTTCCAGCAAAAGGTTAAGAAAACCGATAATACCGCTCATTGGCGTTCGTATTTCGTGGCTCATGCTCGATAGGAACTCTGATTTGTGGCGAGCGGAGCTTTCTGCCTGTTCTTTTGCAATCTGCAAATCGCGGTTTTTCTCTTCAATTTCGGCGTTCTGTATTTCAATAATATCGTTATGCTGCTTTAGCTTGCTGTTTACTTTTGTTTTATGTAGGTATAAATACACCAGTAATGCCAGTGAAATTATACAGGCAACCATTAATATAAAGTATAGCTGCGAAACACGTTGCGCATGCTCCAGCCCGGCTTGCTGAAAACGGTTTTGGTCTTCGGCATCTTTCAGTGCTTTTTCCTGTTTCTCAATTTCGTACTGGTGCTGTATGCTAAGTATGCGGCGCATGTTACCGGCTTCGGCCATAGAATCTTTTATGCGCTCATATGCCGTTTGCGTATTAAATGCTTCTTTATAATCGCCCTTTTTATAATGAAGCGATGATAATGTTTTATAAACATCTTTAATCAGCGGCTGGGCATTATATTGCTCGGCCAGCCCGGCTGCAAGCTTCAGGTACTTTTCGGCCTCGGCAAACTTAGCCTGGTGAATGAGGAAATTCGCCTTATCGTTATAAAGCATGGCAATCGGGCCAACTTCATTATACTTTTTATATAAAGCTTCCGCCAGGTCGAAATACTTCTCGGCGTTTTTGAAGTCCTTCATTTTAAAGTAGCACTTTGCCGTGTTGCTATAAATATTGCCAAGCAGGCCGTGCGTGTTTTTTTCTATAGGCAGGCAAAGTTTTGCGCCGGCGTTAAAATGATATAAGGCGCTGTCATACTTTTCAAGGTCTGTATAAACTGTTGCTATGTACCTGTGTGAGTGCGGAACCAGTGTCGGGTCGGTTAACTGTTTTCTTAACAGTAAAGCAGCTTTGTAATTTATTAAGGCGCCTGCCAGGTTTTTTTGCTTGTGATGTACCAGGCCCATGTTGTTTAAAGATACCGACATGGCTTCCCTGAAATTGATTGACTGGCTGATCTGCAGCGCTTTGCTGTAATTCAGGTATGCGTGGTCAAATTCAAGCTTATCGTAGTAAATATTGCCTATATCATTATAGCAGAAGGCGGAACCTGGCTTGTCTTTTTGTTTTTCCCAAATATGCAGCGATTTATAGAAAGATTCAAGGGCGAGCTCGTAAAGACCCTGCTCGCGGTAAATTCTGCCAAAAAATGTGTAAGCAGTAGCTATAAGCTCCTGGTTGCCAACCTTATCGGCAATAATTAAGGCCTGGTGCGCGTAGTATAAAGCTTTTGGCAAATCTGTAGTTGCGCTTGCTTCGACAAGCTGCTGTAATAGTACAACTGTCGATGAATCTTCGGCCTTATTCAGTTTGCGTAAACGCAATTCTGTTTCAAGGCTGTCTATATTCGACTGCTTACTGTAAACATCTGCCTGACAGAATGTTAACAGAAGCAGCAAAATAAAAAGTGCATTATAAAGAGAAGTTTTCAAAACTATGCCTTAACTGAATCAAATTTAATATAATTTTAATAAATTCAATCGGTAGATAAAAAATATTTTTGCAAAAAAATGAAGATAGTCAGTGTTTTATAGGTATTTGAGGCTTTATAATACCTGAAAGCAGGTATGCTTACAGTGGGATCCCTGCGTCGAACCGCAGTATATTAACCTGCGCCATAATGTAGCACATGCAGAAAAATGTTGTAGAAAGCTATCCATTAATGGTATAAATAAAGGGTTATACATTAAAAACCATATATTCATTCCATATATTATAAAGTAAAAAAATACCTCAGCTACGCTACAGGCAAAGTAATTACTTATAATCTTTCTAAATAAGTAGAACGCTTCGTAACTTTGTGTTGTTTTTTTCTTTAGACTAAAAAAGAATACATTGGCAGAAGATACCCAGTTGTTAGAGGAAATTACCTCGAGTGAATATAAATACGGTTTCGTTACGGAAATTGAGACTGACTCGTTACCGCCCGGCTTAACCGAAGAAACAGTGCGTTTTATTTCGGCCAAAAAGAATGAGCCGGAATGGATGCTGGAATGGCGCTTAAAGGCTTACCGTCACTGGCTTACGCTGAAAACGCCGCAATGGCAGAATGTAACTTTCCCGGAAATTAATTACCAGGATATTATTTACTATTCTGCGCCAAAACAAAAGGTTAAATTAAATAGCCTTGATGAGGTAGATCCGGAATTATTGGAAACTTACGCGAAGCTTGGTATTCCGCTGAACGAGCAGAAAATGCTTAGCGGCGTAGCTGTAGATGCTGTATTCGATTCGGTTTCTGTGGTTACTACATTTAAAGAGAAGCTGAAGGAGCAGGGAATTATTTTCTGCGCCATCAGCGAAGCTATACAGGAACACCCGGAACTGGTTCGTAAATACATTGGTACGGTTGTGCCAATTACTGATAATTACTATGCGGCGTTGAATTCTGCTGTTTTCAGTGATGGAAGTTTTGTTTATATCCCGAAAGGCGTTCGCTGCCCGATGGAATTAAGTACGTATTTCCGTATAAATGCTTCTAATACAGGCCAGTTTGAGCGCACTTTATTGGTTGCTGATGATGATTCGTATGTTTCTTATTTAGAAGGTTGTACAGCACCAATGCGCGATGAAAATCAGCTTCACGCGGCAGTTGTAGAACTGGTTGCCATGAATAATGCGGAAATAAAATATTCAACTGTACAAAACTGGTATCCGGGCGATAAAGACGGCAAAGGCGGAATCTATAATTTCGTTACAAAACGTGGAAATTGCCTCGGTAAAAGCTCCAAAATAAGCTGGACGCAGGTGGAAACCGGTTCTGCCATTACCTGGAAATACCCAAGCGTGGTTTTGAAAGGCGATAATTCTGTTGGGGAGTTTTATTCTGTTGCGGTTACCAATAATATGCAGCAGGCCGATACCGGAACAAAAATGATTCATGTTGGAAAAAATACCCGCAGCCGGATTGTAAGCAAAGGTATTTCCGCAGGAAAAAGCCAGAATACATACCGTGGTTTGGTGAAGATTCAGAAACGCGCGACAGGTTCAAGAAATTTCTCCCAGTGCGATTCCTTATTGATGGGCGATAAATGCGGCGCGCATACTTTCCCATATATAGAAGTTGATAACCAGACAGCCGTTGTAGAGCACGAAGCAACTACTTCCAAGATCAGCGAAGACCAGTTGTTTTATTGCAACTCTCGCGGTATTGAAACCGAGCAGGCTGTCGCTTTAATTGTAAATGGTTACGCGAAAGAAGTTCTGAATAAATTGCCGATGGAATTTGCCGTTGAAGCGCAGAAACTGTTGGCGATAAGCCTTGAAGGTAGCGTGGGATAAAGTTATGGGTTATGAATGATTTTTTATTACATATTCAGCATTCAAAATTCAAAATTTCAGAAGATTTCCATATATAGATATTGTATAAAATGCTTTCAGGTAATAATCGGGGAGCATTTTTTATTTACACCAAGTTCACATTCTCCCAGCCAAAACTTGTATAAGAACAAATCAATAGGCATATTCGTAAAAATTTGCTTTCGGCCCATATAAGGGATTCGGCAAAATGCTTCAGTATGTCAGAACATATAAAAAATAGATCGTGGGTTGATAAGTTTCTTTCTGTAATTGAACGGATTGGGAATGCCTTGCCACATCCGGCAACATTATTCGCGGGTTTTGCGCTGTTTGTAATTTTGCTTTCATGGGTTGCCAGCCAGTTCAATCTCAGCGTTATACATCCTGGCACCGGCGCTACGGTTACGCCCGTAAACCTGCTTTCGCGCGAAGGATTGCAGATGATCCTTACCAAAATGGTAACCAATTTTACCGGTTTCGCGCCATTGGGAACTGTTCTGGTTGCGCTTTTAGGAATTGGTGTTGCAGAAGCTACGGGATTGATTGGCACTGTTTTACGGCTCGTTGTGCTTTCTTCACCTAAACGCTTATTAACTTTTGTAATTGTTTTTGCAGGCGTAATATCTAATACAGCAAGTGAAGTAGGTTATGTATTGCTTGTGCCATTGGCGGCGGTGATTTTTCTGGCGGCGGGCAGACATCCTCTAGCCGGACTGGCAGCCGCGTTTGCCGGAGTTTCTGGCGGTTACAGCGCTAATCTTTTGCTGGGAACGATAGATCCATTATTGGCAGGATTATCTACCGAGGCGGCAAAGATCATAGATAAAAATTATGTGGTGAATCCAGCTGCGAATTATTATTTCATGGCGGTTTCTACTTTTCTAATTGCAGGATTAGGAACCTGGGTTACAGAAAAAGTGGTGATTCTAAGGCTGGGAACTTACGAAGGCGATGAAAAACCGCAAACGTTGGATAGACTGAGCAGCCTGGAAAAACGCGGGTTATTATATTCCGGAATTGTCATCCTGTTATTGATAGCTTTCATTCTTGGCGGTTTAATTCCGGAGAACGGTTATTTGCGCAATCCCGAGAACGGAGATATTCTAAACTCGCCGTTTATGCATGGAATTGTTGCGTTTATTTTCCTGCTGGCCGGTTTGGGTGGAATTGCGTATGGCATTGGCGCTAAAACAATTAAGAACGATAGCGATGTAATGCGCGGCATGGCAAAATCTATGGAAACGCTGGGTTCTTACATTGTTCTCGTGTTTTTCGCGGCGCAGTTTGTAGCCTATTTCAACTGGACGAACCTTGGTTTAATCCTCGCCATAAACGGTGCCGATGTTTTGAAAACCCTGAACCTGAGCGAAATCCCATTAATGATCATGTTCATACTTGTGGCGGCAATTATAAATCTTGTAATGGGTTCTGCATCAGCAAAATGGGCAATTATGGCGCCGGTTTTTATTCCGATGTTTATGCTTCTAGGATATTCGCCGGAATTTACACAGGTGGCTTACCGTATTGGCGATAGCGTAACCAATATTATTTCTCCTATGATGAGCTATTTCGCGCTGATTGTAGCCTTTATACAGCGGTACGATAAAAAAGCCGGCATAGGAACGGTAATTTCTACCATGCTGCCGTATTCTGTTGTTTTCTTTATCGGCTGGGTTTTATTGCTGATTATCTGGATTATGTTGGGCTGGCCGATTGGTCCGGGTGCGGAGATGTATATGAAGTGAAATGTTGAATTTTGAATGCTGAATTTTTGAATGTTGAATTGGATTTCCATATAAGGTTTTGCGGAAAAATGCTTCGATGTTTTTGGTTGAAAGCATTTTTTTGCACTTGTTTATATGCGTAAAATAACGTCAGCGCTCTCTTCGGAATTTGTAATTTCGAAGTCTGGAGTATAAGGATTTTTAATCCGAAAAATAAAGGAAATTTATCTTATTGCAGATTACAAATCTGCATACTTATGACTTTCGGATTGCAAATCCGAAAGAGCAAGTAGTGCCTTTGGTTTGGCGTTAATTTTTTACTTAAGTTGTTAACATAGCTTTTAATTCCTCTATTGAAATTGGCGGTTCTTGCTTGTGGAGCATTGCATGACAATTGGGGCAAACTGGAATAAGATCATTAATTGGATTTATTTGATATTCCGTTCCAATTTGTGAAACAGGAATAATGTGATGAACGTGAATAAATCCTTTACCTATTTCACCATAAAATTTCTCAAAATCAAAACTACATACAGCACAAATCGCTTTAAAATGTTTTACACAAAGCATCCTCGCTTTGGAATTTCTTTCATAAGAATTTACTATGATTGTTTTTCTTAGACCTTCAAAGAGATTTTCATATGTATCAGGAATTTCCTCTGCATATTGCACTTCTCCCGTAAGCCCAGTTGCTTCTAATGCTTTTATTAGCTCAGGCTTTAATTGCCAAACGAATTTTGTTCCTTCCTTCCATCCATTAAAAAACAAATCCCAAAATTTATATTTTTCTGTGCTTCTAACTGTGAAATTTATATCATAATGCTCAGAAATCCGTTTAGCATATCGGCCAATTTCAAGATTTAAAGGACTGTGAGAAGTGCCTAAAATTAATCCAACTTGGCTGGCATACGCTTTATGTTCTGTAAAAGAATAAATTGCCTGAAAAATTGCAAGGTCAATGTCATACGTTAAATTTTTATTTTGCAAAATTTCAATCCATTGCAATTCAGTTATTTCTGTAGCATTAGAAGGTACATATTCTATTTCCGGTTTTATTTCCTCTTGAAACAAATTAGTGTTGTGGCTTTCAGAATCATTTAAATTATTTTGTGGAGAATTTTCAAAAAGTTCTCTGCCTAATATCCATAAGAATGAATGAGCATCTAATAGTTCAGCTTGCTTATCCTTGGTTTTTAAGAAGTTTCGCACTTCTTTAATAATATTACAATATCTATTATAATTTTCCCATGAAGCATTTCCATCGGTTTTAAAATCCTCTATACCAAATAATTCGAAAATTCGATCAAATCTTCGTTGTGAAATTGGTAAAAACCTATTCTTTTCTTTAAGGAAAAACAGATAAGCTATAAGATTGTAAGGTTGTTTTTCATTCAATAGTCTTTCAAATGAAACCTCATCGCTAACTTTACTTTTAAAATGATCAAATAGTGTTTGTTCTAATGCTTCATTGTGTTTGATTTTCGAAAAAGTGTCTTTAATTCTCCAATTATTAATCAGGTTATTATCTACTTCAACTTGGTCATGAATCACTTTCAATTGCATGGCAGAAGTTACTTTATCCAGTATTTTTCCTGAACCTACATCTTCTTGTTTCCAATTAGAAAAATTTAAATTGTTTCTTGCGTCTTTGTAAACCGAATATTTATAATTTTCACCTTTTTTAGGATCATCTAAGAACCTGCTTGTTCTAAAAGAGACAAACTCTTCACCTGACAATACATTGATAATTCTCTTAAACGTAGTAAATTGAGATTCAAATATTTCTTGATTTATCATTTCCATTAGTATATTTTCCGAAATTATTAAATTTTACTAAAACCCAAGTTAAAGCCTTCTTTGAAATTGCATTCTGTAGCTTTAAATATAACAGCTTCCCAATCCAAATTCCAATTCACAAAATTAATTTCCCTCAAAACTGACTTTCGTCATCTCCACATTCTTATTTATAATCAATACAAATAAACCCGCCAAAAATGCCTAATTTTGCAACCGCTAAAAGTATGTGCTTGTTACTATGGCAGTCGCATATATAAGAATACGAAAAAATGCTTGAAATAAAAGATTTACGCGCAAGGGTTGAGGAGAAAGAGATCTTAAAAGGACTGAATTTAACCATTAATCCGGGCGAAATTCACGCCATTATGGGCCCGAACGGCGCCGGAAAAAGTACATTGGCATCGGTTTTGGCCGGTCGCGAAGGTTATGAAGTTACCGGTGGCGAAGTTCAGTACGATGGGAAAGACCTGCTGGAAATGGCTGCCGAAGAGCGCGCCCGCGATGGAGTTTTCCTCGCATT
Organism: Bacteroidota bacterium; assembly: GCA_036846145.1. GTDB lineage: Bacteria > Bacteroidota > Bacteroidia > CAILMK01 > CAILMK01 > DAIUCM01. The sequence continues at coordinate 9,931 of DAIUCM010000017.1, read as the reverse complement.
CCAGTATCCTGTTGAAATTCCGGGCGTAACAACAACAAATTTCCTTAAAACAGCTTTGAATGCGGTGCGCAAACATCGTGGACAGCCGGATCTGGATGCATCTTCTTTCCTGAAAATGATGAAGGAGAAAATGAGCCTGGTGGAAATTGACCAGAAACTCATCAGCCGCTCATTGAACGAAGGATTTTCCGGTGGCGAAAAAAAGCGCAACGAGATTTTCCAGATGGCGATGCTGGAGCCGAAACTGGCGATTCTGGATGAAACCGATTCCGGTTTGGATATTGACGCTTTGCGCATCGTTGCAAATGGAGTTAACAAGCTGAGAAACAAGGATAACTCGTTCCTCGTGATTACGCATTACCAGCGATTGCTCGATTATATTGTTCCTGATTTTGTACATGTACTTTTCGATGGCCGCATTGTGAAATCGGGCACGAAAGAATTGGCGCTGGAACTGGAAGAAAAAGGTTACGATTGGATTAAAAAAGAAGTGGAAGCTTCAGTTACACTTTAATAATGAATACATTGACTGAAGAAAGAACGCTGACCGAAGATAATTTGCTGACAGGTTTTGCTGCTTTCGAAAGCCGCCTGAACGGTGAGGCAAGCACGCCTTTGCACCAGGTTCGCCGCGAGGCAGTTAAAGTTTTGGAAGCCAAAGGTTTTCCCACCACGAAGCACGAAGACTGGCGCTATACGAATTTCACGCCGCAACTGGAAAAGCAGTGGAATGAAGTGAAGTCGGACACGCATATAAGTATCGACCAAAAAATGCTTTCAGGCTTTTTGCCGGAAGGTTTTGATGCGAATTTGGTTGTGCTAGTTGATGGTTTCTGGAACGAGGAGTTATCCAGCATCAACGAAGAAGATAAAAACATAATTATCGCGCCGTTTTCGCAGGCTATAAAATCGCACAAAGCGCTTGTTGAAGCACATTTTGCCAAGTACGCAAACTTCGAAAACAATGGTTTCGCAGCGGCCAATACAGCTTATGCGCGCCAGGGCGTTTTCATACATGTTCCGCGCGGGAAAAGGTTGAGCTTGCCGGTTCATGTTTTGTACATCAGCGGTGCGAATGAGAAGCCTTTTGTACAGTTGCGTAATTTAATTGTAGCGGAAGAAAATGCTGAAGTTACAGTTGTAGAAAATTACCAGTCGTTCGCTGAAAATGAGAGCTTTACGAATGTAGTTACAGAAATTTATGCCGCGCAAAATGCTCGTGTAGAACATTACAAACTTCAGCTGGAAAACACGCAGGCAAATCATGTAAATCTCACGCAAATCCACCAGCAGCGCGATTCTCATGTACGCAATTTTACTGTTGCTTTAGGCGGAAATATTTTGCGTAACGATTTGAATTACACGTTAGATGACCAGAATTGTGAAGCTTACTTAAACGGTTTGTACATTTCTGCGGATTCACAGTTAATTGATAATCATAGCTTTGTAGATCATGCCAAGCCAAATTGCTACAGCAACGAGTTCTACAAAGGAATTATGATGCATCAATCCACGGCAGTATTTAACGGAAAAATCATGGTTCGCCCGGATGCGCAGAAAACAAACGCGTACCAGAGCAACAAAAATATATTGCTATCGCCGGAAGCAAAAATAAACGCCAAACCACAGCTCGAAATTTTTGCCGATGATGTAAAATGCAGCCACGGCGCAACTACAGGCCAGCTCGACGAAGAAGCGTTATTTTATATGCGCAGCCGAGGAATTGGCGAGGAAGATGCGCGTGCTATTTTAACTTTCGCTTTCGCTGAAGATGTGTTGCTGGATATAAAAGACGAATTTTTACGCGCATTTTTAGAAACGAAAGTTGCCGAGAAGTTGAGAAGAAAATAATTTGAAGATTTGATAATTTGAAAATTTGAAAATGATTTTGCGGAGCGCCAATAGAGACGTTGCATGCAACGTCTCAGCCGCGACGAAAGCATTTTTTGGAGAATTGAGATATGGTGATCATGATAATCTAACTCTATGAAACCACTACTTCTAATTGCGTTTGTATTTTTCTCAAGTTGCGCCATCCAACAGTATGAACTTGATTATATAAGAAGTATAGATGAAATTAAAGAAGTAGTATTAGTTCGGCCTGACAAAAATTCTAGCGGAAAATTTGCCGAAACCAAAGCATTATCAAGAGATGAGATTAAACAATTGCTTAACGCTTTAGATAAAGCTCAAGCAATTGGCCCAACAAAGTTTATTCCTGATTATTATATTGAATTTGAGCAAATATCATCTGGGAATAAAAGATTAAAGGTCAATGGAACGACCATAAAAGGGTACGATAGTGATTATTCGTTTAAGATTGAAAAGCTTAATTTTCTCGAAAATTTTTAATTAGACTTCATTGACAAACTCCATATATACACCTGTCGAAAAATCCTTTGATGTAGCCAAAATACGCGAAGATTTCCCGATCCTGAAAACGGTTGTGCATGGCAAGCCGCTTATCTATTTCGATAATGCGGCGACATCGCAAAAACCGCAACAGGTAATTGACAGGATTATAAGGTATTACGAGCATGAAAATGCTAATATTCATCGTGCTATTTACCATTTAAGCGAACTGGCAACTGCCGGTTACGAAGGCGCACGAGATACAATCCAAAAACATTTAAATGCCGCAAAACGCGAAGAAATAATTTACTTACGCGGCGCTACAGAAGGCATCAATTTAGTTGCAAGCAGCTGGGGAAGAAAGAATTTGCAAGCAGGCGATGAAGTGATTGTTTCCGGCATGGAGCACCACGCCAATATTGTTCCCTGGCAAATGATCTGCGAGGAAAAAGGCGCCAAACTCCGTGTAATTCCTGTAGATGAAAATGGTGAACTTATTTACGAGCAATTTCCAAATCTCATCAATGAAAAGACCAAATTTGTTTCCATCGTTTATGTTTCCAACAGCATCGGCACCATTAATAATGTAAAATATATTATTGATGAAGCGCACAAGCACAATCTGCCGGTTCTGGTAGATGGTTGTCAGGCTGCGCCGCACATGCAGGTTGATGTTCAGGAATTAGATTGCGATTTCTTCGTTTTCAGCGGACATAAAGTTTTCGCGCCAACAGGAATAGGCATATTATACGGCAAGGAAAAATACCTCGAAGATATGCCGCCATACCAGGCCGGTGGCGATATGATCAAGCGCGTAACTTTTGCAGGTACAACTTATAACGATTTGCCTTACAAATTCGAAGCTGGTACGCCGCACATTGAAGGTGGCGCTGGTTTAGGCGCAGCCTTGGAATATCTATCATCCATTGGCAGAGATACAATTTACGATTACGAGCACAAGGTTCTATTGCCACATATGAACCAGAAACTTGCTGAAATTGAAGGCATCAGAATGATCGGCACAGCCAAAAATAAAATACCGGTTTTCTCTTTTGTGATTGATGGCGTTCATCCTTTAGATCTGGGCATGATGCTTGATTATGAAGGCGTTGCCATCCGAACAGGAAACCATTGTACGCAGCCATTGGTCGAGCAATTTAATGTTCCTGCAACTTGCAGAGCCAGCCTGGCATTTTACAATACAACTGAAGAAATTGACCAATTTATAGAAGCCGTTAAAAAGGTTTCTGCACGATTCAGAAATAAAAAGAAGTAACCAAAAAGCCCTGAAAGGGCGTACTGTACAAGCATCGGGTGAAGCCCTACGGACAACGCCCGATGGAATTTGCCGAATAATAAACAAATGGAAAGCACAAAATCCATAGCCGAAATACAGGACGAAATCGTAGAAGAGTTTGAAATGCTCGGAGATGATATCCAGGAAAAACAGTGGCATATCATCAACATTGGTGAAGATAATCTGGGCCTGCCGGCAGAGCAACAAATAGACGAAAACAGGATTTACGGCTGCCAGAGTTTGGTTTGGGTTGTGCCAACGCAGGAAAACGATAAACTTTCATTTAAAGGAGACTCTAATTCGCCATTTGTAAAAGGATTGGTAACGCTGGTAACGAAGATTTTTTCCGGCCACAAACCGGATGAAATTATTAACGCAAAAATTGAGTTTTTAGATAGAATAGGTTTGGAAAGCCACACTTCCTTTTTCCGCAGAAACGGGATGGAAGCGCTGGTAAAAAAGATAAAAGAAATAGCAGCTAATCAATTGTCAATGAACAATAATCAATGATCAATGGCTGCCTCAATTGCTTTATAGGATTGATAATTGTTTATTGATCATTGTTAATTGAAAAAGTATGGAAAATAACGATCAGAATATAGAAAATACAAATCCACAACCGGTGGATGGCACAAATATGTACGACCAGATCATCGATGCCATTAAACAAGTTTACGATCCTGAAATTCCGGTAAATATCTTTGAATTAGGATTGATCTACGAAGTGAAAATTGCAGAAGATGGTAAAGTAGATGTTACCATGACTTTAACCGCGCCAAGTTGTCCCGCTGCAGGAATGTTGCCTGGTGATGTGGAAGAAAAAGTGCGTACCGTCCCCGGTGTTACAGATGTTAGTGTTGAAGTTACTTTTGATCCGCCATGGGACCAAAGCATGATGAGCGAAGAAGCGAGATTGGAATTAGGATTTATGTAGTTGAATTGAAAATTAAAAGATTAAAATATTTTGCTTGCGCTTGCTTGTTCCACGCAAAGAGAGCTAAGATTTCGCAAAGTACGCAAAGCATTTTTTTATATTAGAATATATGTAATGTAAATTAAGCTATAGCTTCATACATTCAATTTATCATTCAATCATTCAATCATTCATTCATTCATCCATTCATAAATCACTCACACACGCAGTCATTCAATCAGTTTATTTAAAACAGCAGATTTTTTTACTTCCTTAGGTTTGGGTTCCTTCTTGCCCTCGAACAGCTTATGCCATTCTTTAAATAGCTTTTCCTGCCGCTTGCCGTATTTTTTTACCTTCGCCTGTACCTGCTTTAGCGGTTTCTCCACAAACAAGCGTTTAGGGTTTTTCGAGTAGAAAAGATCTGCGTAAGAGATGATTTTCTCCTCAATGGTTTCGCAAAGTATATCACGCTCCGGCAGTGGCAGGTTGTTTTCAGTTATATCCTTCCTGCTAAGCCCGCCAACGCCAATATGGTTTTCCGCTATTTTTGCATGCAGTGGCAATCTTTCGGCTTCAAGTATTTTGCGGCCTTCCGTTATATGGCAAATGTATGGCAGCTTTCCGGTACAACCAATTTCAGGCGCATCAACCTTTATTATGCCAATATCGTGCAGCATACAGGCTTCTTCAATAAACTGCAGCTGCAGCGCGGTAAGCTTTAAGCGGCGGGCAATTTCCAGCGCTTTGGCAGTAACCAGCGTTACGTGAATTATATAAATCCGGTAGGCTGGGCTTTTGGGCGGAATATATGCCTGTATAATTTTAAAATAATCTACTTTGCGCACCGGCTTTTATAATGTTAATTTAGTTTTGCGATAAATTTTCCCTGTAAAAATACTTTTCATTCGGCCCGGAAACAAATTTACAAACATGCACAGAATTAATTGGTTTAAACCTGCCGTAGCGCAAAATATTTTATGAAGTACTATTGGTACTATATGTAAATAATTCAGTATAGGCTCATAAATATGTGTTTAACATGCTGATTTACAGGCGTTATTGCCATTTTAATTATGCGGTATATTTTTGGTAATATGGTTTTCGGATGCCTAAAGAAACATGATTTATGCGTTATGCCTTTTAGATGCATGCCCGTATTTGCAGCTAATAAATACAGGCATTACTTCTTCTTTAGGTCTTGGCATTAAGGCTTTTATTAATGTTTTTTTAAAGATGCACAATTACACAATGTTTTCCATAAAATGAAGTTTTTACAACTACAAGTGCATAATGTAGCTGAATTACAGTTAAGGCTAAAATTACTTGTATAGCAGGTTTGTGTTTTTTATGTTGATCAAAACCAGCCGCAAATGTGTTAACAGCTACATCCATTTAAACGAAATTAAAATAAACAGAGGGAACTTGGCAAAGGTATTTTTCAGCATTTGTATATATGTATTACTTTGGCTTGTACGTGCTGTAAATGCAAATGCGCAGGCCGATAGTTTACCCGCAGGCTCGTATTGCCTGATTCCCGATCTTGTTCGGCAAAATGATAAGAGCGTTTTTATTCCCTCGCCAAGTATAACCTATTCGCCGGAAACCAGCCTTTCACTTGGCGTTTATGCCATGTATTATTTTAAGATGGGTTTGGCCGGCAGCTGTACACATCCATCTAACGTGCAATTCAGCACGGCATATACTTTAAATAACCAGTTCTCTGCCGAACCAATATGGGAGGTTTATACAAAAGATGATAATTATTTTACCACAGGCCGTGCGCTGTACCAGATCTTTCCCGAGCAGTTTTTCGGCATTGGTAATAATACAAAATTGGCCGATGCAGAAACATATTCGCACCAGTTATTAAGGCTTACAGCGAAATATCAGAAACGCTGGTACGACAGGTTTTTTTTCGGGCCTATGTACCAGATGCAATATATGTTTAATGTTAAACCGGGCGAAAGCGGCGAACTTGTCAAAAACAACATATCGGGCGCCAAAGGTTATTTCGCATCGGGCCTGGGTGTTGCAGCAACCTGGGATTCGCGCGATCTGATACTTTTTCCGCAACGCGGTTTGTATATAGATCTAAGCAATACATTTTTTTCGAATATTTTCGGCAGCAGGTTTAATTTTCAGCAATATACTTTGGATGCGCGTAAATACTTCAGTTTCAAAAAGCGCAGGGTGCTTGCTTTCCAGGGCTACGCGCAGCACAATACCGGTAATCCGCCTTTCAGAATGCTGGCCATGATGGGCAACAACCAGCTTATGCGCGGCTATTACCAGGGCCGTTTCCGTGAGCGCGATTATATTGCCGGCCAGGCCGAATACAGGTTCCCCGTTTATAAGAGATTTGGCCTGGCAGCATTTGCCGGCCTGGGCCAGGTGGCGCACAACTTTAGTGAAATGCGACTGCAAGGTCTCCAGGAATCAACCGGCAAAGGGTTTCATCCTAATTACGGGCTGGGCCTTCGTTACTTATACAACAAAAACGAAAACATTAATATACGTGTCGATTTTGGTTTCGGGCCAAATGGAATGAACGGCCAATACGTAACAGTCGGCGAAGCTTTTTAAGCTTTTTGGCCGCGCATATAAACAATTACGTAAAAATACCTTTTTATAAAAAAAGCCAGCTTACAAGTGTTTATTGTTGTAGATTTTCTGAAACCATACTGCTTTATAATATTTGCTGTTTTATTACTGGCTGGCTGTGGCAATGAAAACTCATCCGCAGCTAATGATGGCGAACCGGGCTCAGGCGGAATAAGCCTTGAGGATGACACCGCGCTTTCTTATTCAGATTCTATTTTAATCAGCGACCGGCCAGGCGACACTGTTGAGCTTACCGAAGATGAAGATGACAATGAGGAATTTGCGCTTCCGGAAGATAAAAATTTCAACCAGTTTTATAATAAAGTTGCGGAAGCATTTGAAAACGGCAGCTATGAAGACATTAACCGATTTATACATCCCAAATGGGGAATTTATATCATTGACCGGCCCGGGGCTATTGATAAGGTAGATACCGGAAAAAATATACAGTCGTTCTACAGGAAGATTTACCTCGGAGATAAGCGCCTGAAAGGCATGGAGTGCAAGTTGCAGCACCGCCCAATACCCGAAATTAACTGCGATAAGGTTTATAAGGGCTGCGTAACCGAAAAAAAAGAGAATTTCCACAGGCTTACCGATCTTAAAAAAGGCCTGCTCGAGTATGGTTTTAAGGAAAATTACCTGCCGAGAGATGACAATCGCCTGAAAGATTTTGAAAAGCTCGTTAAACGCAACATTGTAAACTTCGATAAAGCCATAGGTATCAGCTTTTTATATATCGATAACAATTGGTATATCGGTGTTATAGACCTCGCTAAATACAGCTGCAGCGCATAATTTCCTCCCATGCTGAAGTATGTCCTGGTTACACTAATTGCACCTGTTTTGTGGGGAACAACTTACCTGGTTACTACCGAATATCTGCCCATGGAGCGTCCATTGCTTTTTGGCGCTTTACGTGCTTTACCGGTAGCGCTGGTCTTTATGCTGTTTGTTAGGAAATTTCCTTCACGCGATTGGTGGGTAAAAATCTTCTGGCTCAGTATATTTAATATTGCCCTGTTTTTCGGACTGTTTTTTTACGCTGCTTACAGGCTGCCGGGCGGCGTTGCCGCTACATTAGGCGCGTTCAACCCGTTTTTTGTAGCCCTTTTCGCCTGGATCATTCTGCATAAAAGACCAAAAAAACATACTTTTATTGCTGTTTTAGCGGGTATTGCCGGTGTAGCTATTATGGTTTTAAATCCTGATGAAAAACTCGATTGGTGGGGTGTTTTCTTCGCGCTTGCCGCAACATTATCTATTGCGCCTGGTACAATACTAACCAAGAAATGGGGATTGCCCGATTCTGTTTTCGTTTCCACAACATGGCAGCTATTAATTGCGGGTATTTTGCTTATGATTACAGCGCTAATTGTGGAAGGGCCATTGCCGGATTTCAATACAGAAAATTACCTGGCTTTGGGCTATTTAAGCTTTGTGGCAACAGGCCTGGCTTATGTTGCCTGGTTTTACGGCCTTGAGAAGATAAAACCGCATATTGCAGCAATTCTAACCTTGTCAACGCCGCTTGTTGCCGTTTTGCTTGACTGGATTATACTCGGTAAACAGCTGAACTATATACAGATATTCGGCGGATTGCTGATTCTCGTTTCTATTATTTACGAAGCGAAGCAACAAAAAAAGGAAGATGAACAAGCTAAAACAGTTTAGCCGCCATCTTCCCATATAAGCATCAACCAAAAATTAGTTCAGCAACTTAGTTGTAGCATTCCCATTGGGCGAGTGATTTTTATCTTTCTCTGAAACCAACTCGTACAGGAATTCACCGATCGTATCAACCGTAGTGTTCCATTTAGCTGTATCGTTGCGTGATAATCCATGGCCCGTATTCGGGAAGGCTTTCAGCACGCTTTTTATACCGTTCTTCTTCGCATGCTCATGTATATAATAGCTGCCGTACAGGTTAAAATCGCCTAAACCAATCCATTTATATGGAACAACTTCATCGTTCTCACCATGAATGCTTACAATAGGCACATTTGCCTTGGTGAAATAAGTTGTATCAGTTACAGCGCCCCAGCAATTCACTACGCCCATCACTTTATCGGATATACCCGCATTTCCGCCCGCATCTTTTAAAGTTCCCAGTTTTTTTGTATTAAGATAAGCTGGAACCTGGTTTTGCTGCCAGTAAGCCGCATGCAAAGCTGCAATTGCGCCTGCCGATCCGCCGCCAATAATTATCTTTTCCGCATCAATACCATATTTTGCTGCGTTTGCGCGGAAATATCGCACGGCAGCTTTGGCATCCTGTACAGACCGGTAAACTGCTTCGCCGTAGGAAATAGGGTCGTAACGGTTTTCAACACCTAAACGGTAACTTATAGATGCTGTAACATAACCTCGCTGGGCGAACTGCCGGCAAACCGCAACCACATAATCATCTTTACGGCTTCCATGTAAAAATCCGCCGCCATGCATTAGTATCACCATTGGGCGTTTGGTGTCGGCATCGTTCGCAGGATAATAAACATCGGCCTGCAGATCCTGCAATTGCTTGTAAACATTTGTGTTTTTTGCGTAAGTAATCCCCGTTTCGGTTCTTACTTGTGTAAATATTTCTTTTTTATATCTGTTTGTTTGTGCTAACATAGGTGTAGTTATTAATAAAGTACAAATAAGTAGTAAGTATTTCCTGCCCTTCCGGGCGAGATTAATTAAATCCATTTCATTAAATATTTAGATTTTGAACTGGTTTAAACAAATAAAAACAACAAGAGCGCTGCAAAATTTGTAAAATG